>NZ_VMLT01000001.1:0-566 GCF_013276815.1 Streptococcus sp. 1055
AATAACTGGTCACAATAAGCTAAACCTTTAGCTCCTAAGGATGAGTTATCTGCTTGCTTGGGGGTGGATTCAAAAAACTTCCTTCTCACATGCGCCCAACATCCAACAAGTTCAGCTTCTTCCAGTTGACGATAAGCTTCTAGCGGTTCGCAGTTTACCAAGCTTAGCGTCGCCTTGCTCCTAAACCTTGGACTGCTATCGCATAGGCAGAACTAGAGGACTAAAGTCCTAAGTTACTGCCGCAACATATCACAATGCACATAGCCAGAATAATCTCCTAGGAATTCTTGTACTACTGAACCACTTCGACGCTGATCATGGTGGTAAAGCCTAATCCCTTGTTTCTCTGATTTTCCTGACAAAAAAGTCCAATAGTAGGTCAGATGGCTATCACTTTCTAAGACCCGATAAGAGGTTTCATCCGCATGAAGAAGAGCTTGTTCTAACAACTTTTCTCGTAAAAGGTTATAAAGGGACTCTAAATAGTATTGACTCATCTTGATATGCCAATTAGAGATTTCCTTACGTGTGATTGGTAAACCCATCTTAGCCCAATCTTCTTCTTG
>NZ_VMLT01000010.1:0-17352 GCF_013276815.1 Streptococcus sp. 1055
AGACTGACGAAGTCAGTGAGCATATCTACGTTAAGGCGACGCTGACGTGGTTTGAAGAGATTTTGAAAGAGTATTAGACCATACTTTTCCAAAATGCGCCCAAAAAACCTTGCAACTAGGTTACAAGGTTAATCACATTAATCAAAATTAACGTATTCTTTTTGAAGTTCAAGAACTTCTTCCATTGTTGAGCATTCTGTAAGGGCACGGTTTGCGTACTCTTCCATCTTAGCTGTGTCGAGTTTCTTCATCAAGCTGCGTGTACGAAGTACAGATGTTGCTGACATAGAGAACTCATCCAAGCCCATTCCGACAAGCAGTGGAACAGCTGTTTGGTCACCAGCCATCTCACCACACATACCAGCCCATTTACCTTCAGCGTGAGCTGCCTTGATAACGTTGTTGATCAAGCGAAGGATTGATGGGTTATATGGTTGGTAAAGGTATGAAACTTGTTCGTTCATACGGTCTGCCGCCATTGTGTATTGGATCAAGTCGTTTGTACCAATTGAGAAGAAGTCTACTTCTTTAGCAAATTGGTCTGCAAGCATGGCTGCTGCAGGAATTTCAATCATGATACCAACTTGGATATCATCTGCAACTGCAACTCCTTCTGCAAGAAGGTTTGCTTTTTCTTCGTCAAAGACTGCTTTAGCTGCACGGAATTCTTTCAAAAGGGCAACCATTGGGAACATGATACGCAATTGACCATGAACAGAAGCACGAAGAAGGGCACGGATTTGTGTACGGAACATTGCATCTCCAGTTTCAGAAATAGAGATACGAAGAGCACGGAATCCAAGGAATGGGTTCATTTCATGTGGCATATCGAAGTAAGGAAGTTCCTTATCTCCACCGATATCCATTGTACGAACAACCACTGGTTTACCATTCATTCCCTCAAGAACAGCCTTGTATGCTTCATACTGCTCATCTTCAGTTGGGAAGTCTTGAGAATCCATGTACAAGAATTCTGTACGGTAAAGTCCAACAGCTTCTGCACCGTTGTTGTTAACACCTTCCACATCTTTTGGAGTACCGATGTTAGCAGCCAACTCGAAGTGTTTACCGTCAGCAGTCACTGTTTGAGCATCTTTCAAAAGTGCCCATTCAGCTTTTTGTTTAGCATAAGCTTCACCAGCTGCTTTAAATTCTGCCGCTTGTTCATCTGTTGGGTTGATAATCACTTCACCAGTAATTCCGTTAACGGCAAGGATATCACCGTCTTTGACGATTTCAGTGATGTTATTTGTTCCCAATACAGCTGCAATTTCAAGTGTACGTGCCATAATAGCTGAGTGGCTTGTACGTCCACCGATGTTTGTTACAAAAGCTTTTACAAAGTTTTTGTCCAATTGAGCTGTATCAGATGGTGTCAAGTCATGCGCAATCACGATTACTTCTTCATTGATAGAAGCTGGGTTTGGCAATTTCTTACCAAGAAGGTTTGCCAATACACGTTTTGTCACGTCGCGGATATCCGCTGCACGTTCTTGCATATATGGGTTGTCTTCCATGCCTTCAAAGATCGTGATGAACATATCAGTCACTTCTTTAAGACCTGCTTCTGCATTGACTTTCTTAGCACGAATTGTTTCTTTAATCTGACCAATCAATTCTGGGTCAGAAAGAACCATCAAATGAGCGTCAAAAACTTGAGCCGCTTCTTCACCAAGCGTACCTACAGCTTTCTCGCGGATAAGAGAAAGCTCGTTTTGAGAAGCCTCAAGAGCAACATCCAAACGAGCCTCTTCTGCGTTTGTATCTTCGACTGAAATAGTCTCGAATGACAAATCCGGTTGAACGAGTAGATATGCTTTTGCAACTGCAACACCGTCAGATGCCGCGATTCCTTTAAGCATTTCTGTCATTTCCCTTATGCCAATCCTTCTTTTTCCATTGTTTCTGAGATTGCAGCGATAGCGTCATCTGCATCTGCACCTTCAGCTGAGATAGTTACGTCAGCACCTTGGCCAACACCAAGACTCATAACACCCATAATTGATTTAAGGTTAACTGATTTACCTTTGTACTCAAGAGTGATATCTGAAGCAAATTTGCTAGCAGTTTGTACCAACAATGTTGCTGGACGTGCGTGAATACCTGTTTCTGCCACTACGTGGAAATCTTTAGAAGCCATAGTTTGACTCTCCTTTTGTTCTTTCTTTTTTGAGTTATATGTGATAACCCTTACAATTTGGTATTATATCATCTTCTAGGATTTTTTTCAAGCATTTTCTGGATTTTCCTTCAATTTCCTTTCAGATAACTTGCTGAAAATCTTCTATCCTAGATAACAAACACAGGATATAGTTTCTTTAAAAACAGTTTATAGGATAATCATTGCTGTTTTATAAAATAAACACTACATATTGTGTTTTGTGAGCTTGACTATAAAAAAAGACCACTATATTTAGTTCAAATCATTGACAAAATTTTATTTTCTGATATACTAAGATAGTATTAAATTTTGAAGAGGAGTTACACAATGGTAACCGTTTATTCTAAACACAATTGTGTCCAATGTAAAATGACCAAACGTTTCTTGGACAGTAATAACGTTGAATATAAAGAAATCAATCTTGATGAGCAGCCTGAGTACATCGATCAAGTCAAAGAACTCGGTTTTAGCGCAGCTCCTATTATTCAAACACCAACTGAAGTCTTTTCAGGTTTCCAACCAGGAAAACTGAAACAATTAGCATAATCTTAGTACATCATCCAGAAGAAACTGCTTCTAGGGCTAACTTAGAGGCCTTTCTTTTGTAATTAGATAAGGGAAATTTTATGGGATTAAAACATCTTGAAGACGTGACTTACTTCCGTCTTAATAACGAAATCAACCGTCCTGTTAATGGACAAATCATGCTTCATAAAGATAAGGAAGCCTTGGATGCCTTCTTTAAAGAAAATGTCGTTCCAAACACTATGGTTTTTGATTCAATTAAAGATAAAATCAACTACCTCATTGAACATAACTACATCGAAACAGCCTTTATCAAGAAATACCGTCCAGAGTTCTTGGAAGAATTGTCACAATTTATCAAAGATCAAAACTTCCAATTCAAGTCGTTCATGGCTGCTTATAAATTTTACAATCAATATGCCTTGAAGACTAATGACGGTGAATACTATCTTGAAAGTATGGAAGACCGTGTCTTCTTTAACGCCCTTTATTTCGCTGATGGGAATGAAGCTGTTGCAATCGATATTGCCAATGAAATCATCCACCAACGCTACCAACCTGCTACTCCTTCCTTCTTGAATGCTGGACGTGCTCGCCGTGGGGAGTTAGTATCTTGCTTCCTAATCCAAGTAACTGATGATATGAACTCTATCGGACGTTCTATCAACTCAGCACTTCAACTTTCACGTATCGGTGGTGGTGTGGGAATTACCCTCAGCAACCTTCGTGAAGCTGGAGCTCCTATCAAGGGGTATGAAGGAGCAGCTTCTGGGGTCGTTCCAGTTATGAAGCTTTTTGAAGACAGCTTCTCTTACTCCAACCAATTGGGGCAACGTCAAGGTGCCGGTGTTGTCTACCTCAACGTCTTTCACCCTGATATCATCGCCTTCCTTTCAACTAAGAAAGAAAACGCCGATGAAAAAGTTCGTGTCAAAACCCTATCACTTGGTGTTGTAGTACCCGATAAATTCTACGAATTGGCTCGTAAAAATGAAGAAATGTACCTCTTCAGTCCTTACTCTGTAGAAAAAGAATACGGTGTGCCATTCAACTACATCGACATTACTGAAAAATACGATGAATTGGTCGCAAATCCAAATATCCGCAAGACAAAAATCAAGGCGCGTGATTTAGAAACTGAAATCTCTAAATTGCAACAAGAGTCTGGCTACCCTTATGTCGTCAACATTGATACGGCTAACCGTGCAAATCCTGTTGATGGTAAGATTATCATGAGTAACTTGTGTTCTGAGATTCTTCAAGTTCAAGAACCAAGCTTGATCAATGATGCTCAAGAATTTCTTCAAATGGGAACAGACGTATCATGCAACCTTGGTTCAACCAACGTGGTCAACATGATGACTTCACCTGACTTTGGTCGTTCTATCCGTGCTATGGTTCGTGCCCTCACTTTCGTTACAGATAGTTCGCACATCGTAGCTGTTCCTACTATCGACCATGGAAATAGCCAAGCCCACACCTTTGGTCTCGGTGCCATGGGACTTCACAGCTACCTTGCCCAACAATTGATTGAATATGGATCGCCTGAGTCTGTTGAATTTACAAGCATCTACTTTATGCTTATGAACTACTGGACTTTGGTTGAGTCAAACAATATTGCGCGTGAACGTGGTATTACCTTCCACAACTTTGAAAAATCAGACTATGCTAAGGGAAGTTACTTTGACAAGTATGTAACTGGTGAATTTGTTCCAACATCAGACCGTGTTAAAGAACTCTTCAAAGACGTCTTTATCCCGAGTGCTGCTGACTGGGCTGAACTTCGCGACAAGGTTCAAGCAGATGGTCTTTACCACCAAAATCGCCTTGCTGTAGCGCCAAATGGTTCTATCAGCTATATCAACGACGTTTCTGCTTCTATCCACCCGATTACGCAACGTATCGAAGAACGCCAAGAGAAGAAAATTGGTAAAATCTACTACCCTGCTGCTGGCTTATCTACAGAAACCATTCCTTACTACACTTCTGCCTACGATATGGATATGCGTAAAGTCATCGATGTTTACGCTGCTGCGACTGAACACGTGGATCAAGGACTTTCACTCACCCTCTTCATGCGCAGTGACATTCCAAAAGGCCTTTACGAATGGAAGAGGGAAAATAAACAAACGACACGTGATTTGTCCATCCTTCGTAACTATGCCTTTAACAAGGGAATCAAGTCTATCTACTACGTCCGTACCTTTACAGATGACGGTGGAGAAGTCGGCGCCAACCAATGTGAAAGCTGTGTGATTTAGTTTCTAGCATAGAAACATTATTTTTCCCTAAGCAGCACTGATAAAATCAAATCTACTATGTCATAACATAATTTATGTAACATTTTAAAAGTCGGGCTTCCGACTTTTTGTGCGATACTCCTATAGAATTATGGTAAAGTAGAAATAATTGTGAGTTCGCAATACTAAATACAGAAAGAGATTTTAAATGGAAACTTACTACAAAGCCATTAACTGGAATGCCATCGAAGATGTCATCGACAAATCAACTTGGGAAAAACTGACGGAGCAATTTTGGCTCGATACACGTATTCCCTTATCAAACGACTTGGATGACTGGAGAAAGCTATCTAACAAAGAGAAAGACTTGGTCGGAAAAGTTTTTGGTGGTTTAACCCTTCTTGACACTATGCAATCTGAAACTGGGGTTCAAGCCCTTCGCGCAGACATCCGTACACCACATGAGGAAGCTGTTTTCAATAACATCCAATTTATGGAATCTGTCCACGCTAAATCTTACTCATCAATCTTTTCTACCTTGAATACTAAGGCTGAGATTGAAGAAATTTTCGAATGGACCAATACCAATCCTTACCTACAAAAGAAGGCTGAGATTGTCAACGAAATCTACCTAAACGGCAGCCCACTTGAAAAGAAAGTTGCCAGCGTCTTCCTCGAAACCTTCCTCTTCTACTCTGGTTTCTTCACTCCCCTCTACTATCTCGGTAACAACAAACTAGCCAACGTTGCAGAAATCATTAAATTGATTATTCGTGACGAGTCTGTTCACGGAACCTACATTGGTTACAAATTCCAACTTGGTTTCAATGAATTGCCTGAAGAAGAGCAAGAAAAACTCAAAGAATGGATGTACGACCTACTCTATACTCTTTATGAAAATGAAGAAGGCTACACAGAGAGTCTTTATGACGGTGTTGGTTGGACTGAAGAGGTTAAAACCTTCCTTCGCTACAATGCCAATAAAGCTCTCATGAACATGGGACAAGATCCACTTTTCCCAGATTCAGCTGAAGATGTCAACCCAATCGTTATGAACGGTATTTCAACAGGAACTTCCAACCATGACTTCTTCTCTCAAGTCGGAAATGGTTACCTTCTTGGCGAAGTTGAAGCCATGCAAGACGATGACTATAACTACGGTTTAGACTAATTCTCCACCACTCTCAATCATCAAAAAGTAAACTAGAAACATCAAAGTTATAACCCAACAAAAATATCGAAAGTTTTGAAAATAAACCTCGATATTTTTGTTTTTGTTTTATTTTGTTGTTTTTGTATTTGAATGATGAGCTAGTTTATGGTAAGATAGTAGTAGGAAACGAGGTGATAATATGCTCAAACAAGAAAAATTAACCAAAATTTTAGAAACAGTAAATAGTAAAGGAACCATAACGGTTAAACAGATTATGGACGAAATAGCCGTTTCAGATATGACTGCAAGGCGCTATTTACAGGAATTAGCTGATAAAGATTTGCTGATTCGTGTGCATGGTGGAGCTGAAAAACTTCGAACCAACTCCCTTTTGACTAATGAGCGATCAAATATTGAAAAACAAGCCCTCCAAACGGCAGAAAAACAAGAAATAGCCCGTTTTGCAGGCAGTCTAGTAGAAGAAAGAGAAACTATTTTTATTGGACCAGGAACAACATTAGAATTTTTTGCGCGTGAGTTGCCTATTGACAATATCCGCGTCGTGACCAACAGTCTACCTGTTTTTCTGATTTTAAGCGAACGAAAATTAACAGATTTGATTTTGATAGGTGGAAATTATCGCGATATTACAGGTGCTTTTGTTGGCACATTGACCCTACAAAATCTCTCTAATCTCCAATTTTCTAAAGCTTTCGTTAGCTGTAATGGTATTCAAAACGGGGCTCTAGCTACTTTTAGCGAGGAAGAGGGAGAGGCTCAACGCATCGCTTTAAATAATTCTAATAAAAAATATTTACTCGCAGATCATAGTAAGTTCAATAAGTTTGATTTTTATACTTTTTATAATGTATCAAATCTTGATACTATTGTTTCAGATTCTAAACTAAGTGATTCAATCCTTTTTGAACTATCTAAACTTACTAAAGTCATCAAGCCTTAATCAACTGAAAGATTCTGGGTAACAACTCAATTTCAGAAGAAAATGAAGTGAATCTTCCCACAATAAAACGCATAGTATCAAGTTTTTTCAACACCTGATATTATGCGTTTTTCTGCGTTAAAGACTTTTTGCCCAATTGCTTTATCTGCCACCTCAAAGCTATGCATTGAGAAATCTGCGACTCGCTTCCTAGTTTAAATTTGCTCTTTGATGTTCATTGAGTATAAGCAAGGTGATTAGATAAGAATTTTGCAGCGTACTAAATACGAGATTTAACTTTTTTGGAAATTAGTTACGATTGTTGAAACGGCATAAAATCTGAATCAAAGGAGATAGTATTCCATTCTTCAGGATTGATAAAATTTAAAAATAGATTTTTGAATTCTTCCAGCTCATAATCTGAATGACAAATCCATTCTTTACCGGTCGAGACATACCATTTCCCAAGACTTTTCAATTCTTCATTCGTCAAACACGGTATTTGAGAACATTTTTCAAAGTTGATAATATAAACTTTTTCATAAATAGATTGGATAAAATTTTTGAACATCTTTTTGCCTCACTAGAATTCTATATTTAATGACTCATTCTACTACTCAATCACTTGAGTTTCCGCTACTTTCTTGTACCAGTGAGCTGATTTCTTAGGATAACGTTCTTGCGTTTCAAAGTCTACATAGAAGAGACCGTAGCGTTTTTCATAACCGTTTGACCATGAGAAGACGTCCATCAATGACCAGATGAAGTAACCTTTGACGTTTGCACCATCAGCAATAGCATCAGATAAGACTTCCAAGTGTTGTTTCACATAATCAATACGGCCATCATCGTAAACAGTATTATCAACGAACTCATCTTTATATCCAAGACCATTTTCAGTGATGTAAATCTTCTTGTAGTTCGGATAATCTTTCTTCACGCGCATGATTTGGTCATACAAACCTTGAGGGTAGATAATCCAATCCCAATCCGTGCGTGGCACATAGTCAGGAGCTACACGACGACCAATACCTTTGATTTGATACTTAGAGCTTCCTTTTTCACCTTTACCATTATGGATAATTTCAGTTTCTCCATCAAAGGCTTCCATCCAGTCACTCATATAGTAGTTGATTCCTAGGAAATCATTCAAGTCTTTTGCAGCTTCTAATGCTGTAAAATCTTCTTCACGAAGATCCAAACTACCACCATTGACTGATAAGATATGGTTGACACCTTCCATGGTTTCAGCTGAATAGCGACCTAGATAAGTTGCGTCTAAGATGAATTTATTGTGGATGATATCTTCCAACTCTGCTGCACGAACATCTGCTGGATTTTCAGGATCTAGAGGATATTTAGTAGGCAGGGCGTGAACAACACCAATTTCCCCTTTATAGCCTTTCTCTTTGTACAATTTTACCGCGCATGCATGAGACACCATCATATTGTGGTGTGATTGAAAGACTTTGGCAAGATCGTACTGGATACCTGGAGGGAATTTCCCAACCAAATATTGACCATCACCGATTGGTCCAATTTCATTAAAGGTTGTCCAATAGTTTACTTCTGGAAATTCTTCAAAACAGAAGGCAGCGTAGTCTACAAAATGTTCGATATTTTCACGATTTAAGAAGTCGCCATTTGAGTGGAGAGCTTCTGGCGTGTCAAAGTGATGAAGAGTTACGAAGGGTTCAACGTGACGTTTGTGACACTCTGCAAATAAATTATGATAAAACTCGACACCTTTCTGATTTACTTGACCGTAACCGGTTGGGAAAATACGTGACCAAGCAATAGAAATTCGAATACCATTGACACCATACTCTTCTGCTAGCTTGAGATCAACTGGATATCGATTGTAAAAATCACTAGCTGGCTCCGCAGTGTACCAGTAGTTATCTTCAAGATATTTATCCCAAGCAACTGGTCCTTTTCCATCAGTATGTGTAGCACCTTCTGCTTGATAAGCAGCTGTAGCGCCACCGAAAATAAAGTCTTTTGGTAATGTTTTTGACATATAATTCTCCTTTTGATTAAAAAAGAAATAAGATGGAGAGGAGGCTAGTGAGGTTTTATTCTCCATCTCACTTCTTGTACTAAGTCACCGAATTGTGACATGAGAAGGTAAAAACGATATCTTTTTACCGACGAATTAACAAGGCGATTAGGAAATTCGCCATAGCGATTTCCGTAACGATAGGAGACTGTTTTATAATCCCTAGCCTTAATCGAATTGTGACATGAGGAGGTAAAAACGATGTCTTTTTACCGACGAATTAATAAGGCGATTAGGAAATTCGCCATAGCGATTGCCGTAACGAGAGGAGACTGTTTCACAGTCCCTAGCCTTAATCGAATTGCTCTTGTACAAATGCTAGAGCACCTTTTCCATCACGAGTTAATTTGATGTATTGAGCGCCTTCTGTCTTGGCAAGTTTAATACCGAGCTTATCTGTTTCTGCTTTCATGTCTTCAAAGTTTGAAGCAACTTGAGGGGCAAGAATAACAAGATCAAACTCTGGTAACATTTCACGGTGAGCACCATAGCCACCTGCTGCTGCTTTCACAGGGACATTGTATTCTGCTGCTGCCTTATTCAAAGCATTTGCAAGGAGACCACTTGTTCCTCCACCTGCACAGAGAACGAGGACATTTGTTTCTTTAGTGATTGTATTTTGTGCTGCTTCTACACCCGCTTTTTCAAGAATAGCATCCGCTTTTGCAGTGTTGAAGTTTGCAGCAACTTTTTCTTTCAATTCATCATTAGACTTACCTGAACGTTCTTCTTCAAGAATTTGTTCATCATAGACCTTAAGGAATGGATAGTAAATGACAACGTCAACCACGATTAGAAGGGCAGCAAGAATGAATGATAGCACTTGGAAGTTAGTTCCAAGAACTAGACCTAGTGGAGCTGGAGTTGTCCATGGTAGATTAGCAGTGAATGAGTTCATTCCAAGAGTTTCAATAAAGAATTTGAAAATCCATACGTTTGCGATTGGAGCAAAGATAAATGGAATGAAGAAGATTGGATTTAATACAAGTGGTGCACCAAACAAGATTGGTTCATTTACACCAAAGAAGGTTGGAACAACAGACGCACGTCCGATTGCACGGTTACGTTTTGATTTTGTTAACCACATGAACATGAATGGAACAACTAGTGTCGCACCAGTACCACCCATGGTAACGATAAACATTTGTGTACCAGAAGTAAGAATCTTGTCAGCGTGCATACCTTGTTGGAGAAGGTTCAAGTTGACTTCAGCATTTGCATAGGTAATAGCTGCGATTGCTGGTTCAACGATAGATGGACCGTGAATCCCAACAAACCAGAAGAAGGCAAAGGCACCAAAGATAATGGTAATACCAAGGTATCCGTCTGCTGCAGAGAATAATGGTGCAAAGAATTTACCGATTGATTCTGCTACGCTTGCACCCACAAAATGACGAGCTAGTAAATCAAGAGCATAAAGTGAAACAACTGAGAGAGTGAATGGAATCACATCTTTAAAGACTTGTGAGATATTTGGTGGAACTTCGTCAGGCATACGAATAGTGACGTTGTTCTTAACACAGACCTTATAGATAGCTACTGTAACAAAGGCAGCAAGGAAGGCTGAAAGCAAACCTTTTGTTCCAAGGAAATCTGTTGCAAAACCACCTGCAATTGGGTCAGCTGCCAACATCAACAAACCAACAATCGCTGCTAACAGCGTTGACATATAGTTGATTTGATTGGTTTTCTCCATGCTACGGTTTACTGAGTCGGTCAATGACTTAGCTGTTGTACCAGCTACCAAGAGAGCCAGAATACCCATAGAATAGCTATAAGGTTTCATCAGAAAGGCTACAACTTCATCAGACCATTTAAAGCCCCATGAGTTTGGTACAAAAGCAATCAAGATAAAGATACTTGAGAAGAGAATAACAGGCATACCTGCAATGAAACCATCACGAATAGCACGAAGATAGATATTACGAGATAATTTCTCAAAGAAAGGTTTTCCTTTCTCGATGAATGCAATGAGTTTATTCATTATTTAACTCCTCTCTTGTAGAGTTCGATTAAGTGGTGCATCAAATCTTTTAATAAGATAGTTGTCATCAAGTGGTCTTGGCCATGCATCATGGTTACACTATAAGCCAAATCCTCGCCAGCTGCTTCCTTAGTCAATAGACTTGTTTGCGCGTGGTGTGCCTCAGCAATACAGCTACCAGCTTCCTCTACCAGAGCGTCCGCTTTAGCAAAATCACCAGCTTCAGCAGCCTTCAAGGCTTCCAATAGTTTTGAACGAGCATCGCCAGCATAGGCTACGATTTCAAAACCTAACAATGTTACTTCTTCTCTATTCATGATAGAATTCTCCTTATATAATTTTAAATAATTTTTATGATAATAAACGTTGGATATGTAGAACTAGATAAACTCGTTCACTTTTATACAAATCAAGACCCGTATGTTGCGTAATCACATCATAGATCTTGGAACCTATCTCGAAGGCTTTTGGGTAGGATTGTTTGATATGGTCTTCCATATCCAGAAGTGATTGGTTATCATCTCTAGATCTGTCTAAATAATCCAAGAAATAATTCAAATGTATCATAAAGCGATCATAGAAATGGTTATTCTCTTTGGTTCGCTGAATTGCATATTCCTTTAGAACTTCTTCAACATTTCTGAGAATTTCTTTCCTCTTATCAATCGACTCAACCACTTGGACTTCATTCTCGCCTTCGGCATTGATGAAATGATAAGCAATCCGAATAATTTCATCCTCAGGAAAATGATCTGCTAGCTTCTGACGGTAAATTTCAAAAGCTTCATTTGCGATTTGAAAAGCGACAGGATACTTAGCAGAAATATCTGGCAGATTACTATCCTTGTACCTTCCTTGTGCTAGAGCTTGGTAAGAACAGTAAATATGATCTGTCAAGGTTACATAGAGATACTCTTGAATCGGATAATGATATTTCTTTGATAGCTTATCAATAATCTCATAGGTCACTGTGATAAAATCAAGCGGAACATCTTTGAGGAGAGCCATAAAGTTTTCTCTGGACTCTTCGGTCTTCATCCGAAAGATTTTCTCAACCTGATGTTCAGCAATCAAATCCCCCTTCTTCTTTCCAAATGCAATCCCCTTACCAATCACAATCACTTCTTCTCCCTTATCATTTCTGACAAGCGAGACATTGTGATTCATTGGATTTAGAATTCGATACATGTCAACCTCCTTTTATATTTTAAAGGTATATGAGTATAAAAAATGACCACAAATGAACTAGAAAATCAGCCGATTTCTAATTCACCTGTGATCATGCCTAATATTACTTAGTAACACTCACCTTGTATTAACTTGTGATTTAAGTATAGCACAAGTAAGTTATTTTGTAAACCTTTACATACAACTTTTTTTAAAATTAACTATGTTCTAAAATTCATCAAACAGAGGCTCTGTTTTTATTTATTTTTGTAAATCAAAACAAAAACAGGAAGACAGAAAAATAAAAAAGTAGCTACATTTTTAAAATTCATTAAATCTAATAAACAAAGAACACAAGAAACTATAAAACAAAATACGGTTATTTTTTTAAACGAACTATTCATAAAGAAATAACCTTTAAGGTAAATCTATGGTGTAAACAAGGTTTACAAATGGCACCTCTACTGTAGCTACAGCAACTGTCCAATAATTTTCTACAGCAGTTTTTACAACCCAGCCACCCATCCCCCTCACTTGAGGACCAAGATTGAAACGAAAACCTACAGGACCTCTTTCGTAAACGTTGGGTAACTCTTTTACAGCTTCATACATCAAACTTGCTTCTTGTACAGAAATACCAATATTTTTTGCTAACTCTTCAGGAGTGCCTTTTAAATTTATATTTCCAAATTTATCTACATAAAAATAATCTTCCAAAATTTGACCAGCATTTACAATATCTTCTGAAACCGAAACATTATAAAATTTATTCCCATCAACATTCAAAACAATATCATTTGCTTTATCTACTGTAGTTAGGGCACTATCTGCAAATACAGAACCACTAACCATAGGTAAGGCTGATGAGAATATTGAAACAATACCTAGTCCTACAACTAACGCTTTAAAACTCTTTTTAGTAGCCGTTTATCTTCTCCTTTTATAAAACAATGAATGAAATGTGCATCTAAATATAGTTTATTCTGGCAATATTGTTTCCGTATTATTCCTTCCTAGCTCGTAAAATAAACTATATCCTATTTTTATTATACTTCATATAGTTACTTTCTAATTCATATTAACTTGTGATTTAAGTATAGCACAAGTAAGTTATTTTGTAAACCTTTACATACAACTTTTTTTAAATTTTTTTAGATTCATGTTCCTAAACTAGGAGGACTTTCTTACACGCGTTCTTTCCATGAAGTTGCTGTTCTTTGAAGAACTTTGTTGAGTTCGTCAATGTTTTCAAATCCAGTTGTGCGAAGCCATTCGCGAGCTGCTGCTTCACCATCTTTGATGTAAGCTTCAACTGATCCTGCCCATGTAGCACGGCCACAAAGAACTCCGTTAAAGTTTGCACCTGATTCATGAGCAAATACAAGAGTATCTTGGAAGAGTTTAGCTGATACACCAGCACTCAAGTAGATGTATGGCAAGTTCGTTGCTTCATCTTGCGCTTTGAAGAAGGCTGCTGCTTCTTCACGTGTATAAACTACTTCACCTTCAGCGAAGCCTTCAACATATTTAATGTTAACAGGAACTTCAACTTTCAAAACATCAATGTTAAAGCGTGGGTCTGAAAAGACTTTCATAGCGCCGATAACTTTGTGTGGTTTTACTTTAGCGTATTCTACAGAACCTGCATCCGCAATTTTTTCATCGTAAGCAAGGATTTCAAGGAAGAATGGGATATCTTCAGCCACACACTCAGAACCGATGCGTTCGATGTAGGCTTGTTTTTCTTGATTGAGTTCGTCTGAGCTATCTACATCATAGTAAAGCAAGAATTTAACTGCATCTGCACCTTCTTCTTTAATACGTTTTGCAGACCAAACATCCAAGCAGTCTGGCAAGCGTTTTGTGCTTGTTGTGTCATAACCTGTTTTTTCATAAGCAAGGAGAAGACCAGCTTTTTCATCAAGAGCTTTAGTTGCTGGAAGTCCATACTCAGGGTCAAGAAGCATAGATGAAGCGTATTTAGTCAATTCATCTGCTACCAAGACTTTAAGTTCTTCCATTTGGGCCACAGTTGGTTCTTCTGTTTGGTGTTGAGCCATGAGGCGTTTCAAAGCACCACGTTGGTCAAATGCAAGAGCTGAGATGATACCATTTTCATCAGAAAGTTTTTCTAAGCGTACACGTTTTTGTTCTGTTAAAGCCATTTTATACCTCTTTTACTATTAATTGATCATATAGAGCTTGATAGTTGGCCATGTTGACATGACCAGTCATTTTTTCTTGAGCATTGAGCATACCAAGGACATTTGCCTTGATGAGTAATTCTGCATCCGATTCTTTGTGAAGAAGTCCTGAAGAAATTCCTGCCACAGTAGAGTCTCCAGATCCAACAGGATTTACCACCTGAATTCTAGGAATATCTACCTTGTAGAAAGTGTCACCATGTTTGGCAAAAGTACCGTTGGCACCAAGTGAAACGATAATCCATTCAATCCCTGCAAACAAAGGTTCTTGAAGGACTTCTTTTAATTCATCCAAATCCTCAGAAACTTCTCTTCCAAGGAGCTGAGACAATTCCTCATTATTTGGTTTGATGACTGTTGGTTTATGTGGTGATTCAAGAACCGCCTGAAGTGCTGCACCAGAGCAGTCCAAGACAACAGGCTTGCCAGCTTGATTAGCAAGTTCTACCAAGCTCGCATAGTAATCAACTGGAAGGCCAGCTGGCAGACTACCTGAAATAGCGACTACTTCAACTGACTCTAAGAGATTTTTGAAATGATCCAAAAAGTCTTGACCTTCCTGTTCCAATACTACAGGACCTTTTTCAAGAACTTCTGTTTGGTTGTCTCCGTGAAGAATAGCAATACAGTTACGAGTTTCCCCCTGAATTGAGAAGAAATCTTTCTTTACTTGATTATCGATATGTTCAACCAAAAACTCACCAAGTTTGCCACCCACTAAACCAGTAGCAGCAATTGGATCACCAAATTCTGAAAGAACACGAGTAACATTAAGACCTTTACCACCAGCCGTTTTGGTTACATCCACCACACGATTGACAGTATCAATTTTTAACTCATCCAAGGGATAGGAAATATCAATAGATGGGTTCATTGTGACTGTTAAAATCATAGGTCACCTCTTAGTCGTGGTATTCTCCGCGATCCCATTTTTCAAGGAATTCAGTGAAGAAGTTTGCGTCTGTTTGTTGAGCATTGTGACTTTCAAGGTGTTCAATTTTCGCAATCAATTTCTTGTTTTCTTCAGATGGTTTGTATTCAGCATGGATGAAAGCTTCGATGATATCACACATGAGCAATTCACCAGTAATCTTACCACCAAAACCGATAACGTTGGCGTTCAATTGTTCTTTAGCATAAAGGGCTGTTGTCATATCACGAACCAAGGCAGAACGAACACCAGGAACTTTATTTACAGCATTGTTGATACCAACACCAGTACCACAGATACATACCCCAAGATCAGCTTGACCGCTAGTTACGGCTTCACCAACTTTTTTACCAAAGATTGGGTAGTGAGTACGTGTATGGTCATATGTACCAAAGTCAATAACTTCATATCCTTTTGATTTCAAAAATTCTGAAACCGCCATTTTTTCATCTGTTACGATGTGGTCACATCCAATTGCAATTCTCATTAGTTATTCCCTCCGATTAATTATATAAATCTAATATCATTTATCCCTACTCAAGAAAAATCAAGATTAGCTTAGGAAGCGAGCTGCAAGCATAACTGAGGTTAGCTAAAGTGAGCTGACAACAGATTATCTTGATTTTTGAAGAGTATTAGCACATTTTATTCAACATGTCGACCCGGATTTGATGACGTCCACCATCGTATTGACCGTTAACAAATCCTTTAGCGATATTTTTAGCCAATTCATCACCAACAAGTTGTGCTCCCATAGTGATCATACGTGAGTTGTTGTGGCCACGAGTCATATAAGCTGAACGTTCGTCAGATACTTCTGCAGCAACCATTCCTTTGATCTTAGTTGCGACCATAAATGGACCAGCTCCATAAGCATCAATCACGATACCAAGGTTTTGTTCTTCTTTGTTTACTTCTGCAGCAACAGCAAGAGTCACATCAACAAAGTCTTGACCTTCAGCTGTAACATCCACAAGGTGGAAGTTTTCTTTTTCTAAGAAGTCTTTCACAACTTCTTTCAATCTCAAACCTGCAGCATCTGCACCGATAACAATAGACATATTGTATACTCCTTTTTATTTTTTCTATGCTGGATTCCAGCAGTGTATTGGCTGTCTTTAAGAAACAGTCAATTAGTCCTCACAAACATAATATACTACTATTGTTTGAAAAAGTCAATAGTTTATGTTTGTTTTTTGTTGTTTATTTTTTGATTTTTTATAAAACTTCTATCTCAAACCCTAATTCTTCAACCTGATTGGCTTCTAAGAGACGAACATTCTTCTTATCTTCTAAATGATTTTCTGCTGAATTTTAAGCAGACTATCATTTCTCTTTTTAGAATCAAAAGGACGAGATTGTGGAAGCTCTGTGGGACTAATAGGTTGTGGCATTCAAATATCCTCCAATCGTTTTACTTTACGAATAGTATACAGGAGGTCTTCCATGAATGATAGATACCTTGTTATGACGCGCTTACCATCCATCAACAGAGAGAAGGACGACAAAAAAGAAAGGACAAAATTTGTCCTTTCTGAATCTTAGCTAACTTCCCTCTACTATAGTTGGCAAAGAGGCTTCTTCACTATCTGCTATAGGGTGAGTATATCCAGCTAATGTGTAGGTTACCCTAGTTCTTTTTAATTGATAAAGATTTTTGCATGTGAAGGCTATTGAGAATCAAATAGAATCATCTACTTAAGCTTCTTCATCATCTTTTTTCTTTTTAGAAAAGAGTAAACCGACTGCTCCAAAGATTGATAGAAGTCCTAGAGCAGCTGTAGTGCTATCTGATCGACTACCAGTATTAGGTAATGCTGCTGCCTTAGCTTTGTCTTTAGCCACTGGATTAACTGCTGCTACTGCGGCAATTCCGTCTGCTTGCGCTTTGTCCACGCCTGCTTGGTCGCTTGCTGCGTCAATGGCTTGGATAGCTTTGTCCGCTGCTTGCTTAGCTTGTTCTTTCGCTGCTGCTTTTTCTGCATCTG
>NZ_VMLT01000010.1:17358-35198 GCF_013276815.1 Streptococcus sp. 1055
CTGCTTCCTTAGCTTTGTCCTTAGCCACTGGATTAACTGCTGCTACTGCGGCAATTCCGTCTGCTTGCGCTTTGTCCACGCCTGCTTGGTCGCTTGCTGCGTCAATGGCTTGGATAGCTTTGTCTGCTGCTTGCTTAGCTTGATCTTTCGCTGCTGCTTTTTCTTCTTTTGTTGCATTTGGAGTGTTGTCAATTGCTGCTAATTTATCTGCTAATTTTTTCGCTAAGTCTGCTTTAGCAGCTTTCTTAACAGCTTCTAAGTCACCTGGTGTGTGGACGCCTTCAATAGCAGTAACACCTTCTGTTTTCGCTGTAGCAACTGCATCTGCATCTGCTGCTGCAGTAATTTTAGCTTTTTCTTCAGCTAATTTAGCTTCCAAGTCTTTGACTTTTTGCTCTTTTTCTGTCGATGTGAGGCTGGTGTCTGCATTGATTTCTGCCTTCTCAGTTTCTGCTGCCTTATCTAAGTCTGCTTTAGCTTTGTCCTTTCCTACTGGATTGATTGCAGTTACTTCAGAAAGTGCATCTGCCTTGGCTTGATCAACGTCACCTTGATTTTTAGCTTTCTTAGCTTTCTTAATAGCTTGGGCTGCTTTTGTGACAGCTTCTTCTACTTTTGCCTTCTCTGCATTTTTTTCGTCTTCTGATAATTCATCATTATCATCTATCTCAGCCATTTTCCTTGCTGCAGCTTCTGCTATGGCATCTACCGCCATGTCTGTTCCTATTGGATTCACATCGCCTATAGCTGTAGTTCCCTCAGTTTCCTTTTCGGTAACCTCATCTTGAGAGTTGGCATTCGTGATGGCCTGCTTAGCTTTGTCCGCTGCCGCTTGGGCTTGTTGCTTAGCCGCTTCTTTTTCTCTTGGACTTAGCTTGTTATTGTTGTCAATCTCTTCTTCTTTTTCTTTAAGCTTAGCATCTACTGCTTCCTTAGCTTTGTCTTTTCCTACTGGGTTCACATTGCCTATAGCTGCAGTTCCCTCAGCTTCCTTCATGTTGACATCATCTTGGGTCTGAGCATCCGTGATGGCTTGCTTAGCTTTGTCCGCTGCCGCTTTAGCTTGTTGCTTAGCCTCTGCTTTTTCTCTTGGACTTAGCTTGCTATTGTTGTCAATCGCTTTTTCTTTTTCTTTAAGCTTATCTTCTATTGCTTTTATAGCTTTGTCTTTTCCTACTGGATTGATTGCAGTTACTTCAGAGATTACTTCTGTTTTGGCTTGTTCAACTCCGTCTTGATTTTTAGTTTCCTTAGCTTTCCTAATAGCTTGGCCTGCTTTTCTGACAGCTTCCGCTACTTCTTCCTTGGCTGCATTTTTTTCGTCTTCTGATAATGTTTCATCATCCTCTATCTCAGCCATTTTCACTGCTGCAGCTTCTGCTATTGCATTGACTGCATTCTCTGTTCCTATTGGATTCACATCGCCTATAGCTTTAGTTCCCTCAGTTTGCTTATTGGTAACTTCATCTTGAGAGTTGGCATTCGTAATAGCTTGCTTAGCGTCCTCTGCTGCTTTCTTCGCTGCGTCCTTAGCTTTGTCTTTTTCGGCCGGACTTAACTTGTCATTTTTGTCAATCTCTGCTTCTTTTTCTTTAAGCTTATCTGCTATTGCTTTTTTAGCTTTGTCTTTAGCCACTGGGTTGATTGCAGTTACTTCAGAGATTGCAGTTGTTTGAGCATTATCAACTTCATTTTGATTTTTAGCTTTCTTAGCTTTCTTAATAGCTTGGCCTGCTTTTGTGACCGCTGCCTCTAGTTTTGCCTTAGCTGCCTTCTTCTCGTCTTCTGATAATTTATCATTATCCTCTATTTCAGCCATTTTCCTTGCTGCAGCTTCTGCTATTGCATTTACTGCATTCTCTGTTCCTATTGGATTCACATCGCCTATAGCTGCAGTTCCCTCAGCTTCCTGCTTGGTAACTTCATCTTGGGTCTGAGCATCCGTGATAGCTTTCTTAGCTTTGTCCGCTTCCGCTTTAGCTTCTGCTTTCGCTGCTGTTTTTTCTGCTTCTGAAAGTTTGCTGTTCGCTTCAATCGCTTTTTCTTTTTCTGCCAATGCTGCGGCTACTGCGGCTTTCGCATTATCTTTTATTTGCTGCCCTTCGTTCAACTGTTTCTGTTTTTCTAGTGCCTCTTCCACTACTGTTTTATACTCACTAGTACTAGCTCCAGAATCAATCTTTTCCTTAATTTTTTGTAATTTTTCTTCATAAGCAGCCTTGGTTTCAGGAGTAGACCATTTTGTATCTTCGTCTCTTTGTGCTATTAATTTATCATAAACTTTTTGAGATAAATCCTTGGCTACTTTGCTAGTGTCCTGAGTAACCTTAAATCCTTCTCCGGTAACTGGCAAAGCATAATGTTTCCAGTCAATTTGATATCCCATACCTAAACGACTATTATCCGCTGAACTAATACGAACTGTATATTCAGTGTATCCTTCAGGTATATCAATGAGTTTACTCTTAAATTTTCCAGGTTCACCTGATGGCATATTACCAGAAATCTCTAACATTTTATTATACTCTTCTTTACGACCTGATCTTGAGGCGGAAAAATATTGTTTATTATGTGTTTCTTTTGCTGCTGTTAACGTCATATTTTGAGAACTAGACTTAGAAGGATCAAAAGTAACACTATAAAGACTTTCGCCTTGCAATTGTTCTGACTTTTTAGCTATCAGTTCAACTTTATAATTTGCTTTTTTTCCATCGATATCTCCAGTATATCCTGTTTTAAATTCAATAGTTACTTTCGTTCCTATCTTTGGTGTATAAACTTTAAATGTTTTTTCTATCCCATTAAAACCTTCCAAACCTCTAGCAAACTCGTTACCTTCTCCAGTAGATTTATAAGGTTGTTTATCAAATGTCTGACTACTCATAGTGGCTTTAGTTCTAACCTCGGATAAAAGAAGTATGTAATCACTAGTACGATCAAAAACAGACTCTCTAATCCACGTCAAATTTTTACCATTATTATTACGGTCAAACACCGTATTAACTGTTTCAATCGGAAATACTCCTGCATCAGTTTTTTTTGCTATAGCGAATTTCCCATCAGTAGAACCACCTGAAGTTATAGCTTTCCAACCACCAAATTCTGTTATTTCTTTTACTTTTCCAGCTTCAACTCTCGTTGCTGCACCCAATTCATTCATATTATTAATTTTTGTATTATTTTGGATATCGCTTGGTAATTGTTCGAGCTTTTTTTGTAACTCATCTAATCCAGCACCATCCCCTGGAGCTTCATAAGTCTGATTTGCAGCTGGGTCTTCATCGGTTGGAGTCGCTGTTGGGGCAGGTGTATCACGTCTTTTACGTACTTTTGGCTTGCTGCTTGCTTCTTCTAATCTTGTACCTTCACCTTCAGATTTTGGAGAGCTAGAGTCCCCACTCACAGAGTCTTCATCCGATTGAGTTTTTGTTGTAGTTTCGCTTCTTTCAGATGAGTTGACTTCTTCCTCTTTGGTCCCTGGATGACTCTCTTGCTTGCCTTCATCTCCTGCTTCAGTATTGGTTGCAGATCCTTGTTCCTTTGCAGCAGGAGCAGCGTAGGTTGGCTGCTGTTCCTCTGTTTCCGAATCCTTATCAGCTGCCACCTCCTCATTTGACTGTACGGCCTGCGCTTCCGCAGCAGATACCGCTCCACTTCCCATAAAGAGATACAGCGCCGCCACGGCTACCGAGGCCGCTCCAAAACTAACCTTCCGAATCGAAAAACGTAATTGTTTTTCTCTATCGTCCTTCTCACTATAAAACATATTAGATGTTCCCCTTTTTAGTTTAAATTTTTTCAAGTGTAATTACTGAGTCCATAACTGTAACACAATGCAAAGGTTTGCCTTGTTAATCAAAAATTCACTCAATCATTCAACCTGATATGACTAAACTATTATACCTTAAATTACTTTAAAAAGATAATCATTTGACTTCTTTATCTCACTTAGTATCAAGAAAAAGACAGCCTATCCACATATATATATATATATATATGGATAGGCTCTACAAAGCTATTCTATCAAGCTTCCTGACGATTCTGTCTTGAGAAACATATACAAATCAAGGTTTTATTACAATTTGATAACATTTTAGTTACGGTTTGTTTCGAAGTGTTTCCCCCTGATGTTAAGCACATCAAAAGCTAATTGATAAAAACAAATCCTAGCATTGTATGATTAAAAAGCCGCTCTTCTGTAGTAGCCACGCCATACCCTCTTTTTAATCATTTATGGATAAAACTAAATCATAGGCCAGTTTATAGATTCTAACCCCTTGCTTAGGGATTCTTATAGATTAGATTATTAGCTAGCCAGCTCCAGTTTTTCTAAGATCACTACTTCTCTTAGGCTTACTTGATTTACAAATGACCTAACTAGCTAACTCCGAAATCACTGTATTTTATCGAACCCTATCTAGGAGATAGAGAGTTACAAAAAACTCCAACCATGGCTTGCGAACCTTGTCTTTGCTGGTTTCTCTGTATTTTTTTAGGGCTTATTTGTATTTTTTCAATAGCTCCTCAAACTCAGCGACGGTTATGCCCAACTGCTGGCTAGCAACCTCAGAAGTCAGAAGACCTTGGCGGACTAGATTTACTAAACCTACTTTTAATCCCTGTTCAAGCCCCTCTGCACGACCTCTCTCCAACCCTTTTTCTTCAGCTTGTTCCAAGGCATAGTCCTGTGCTAATAAGGCTTGTTCTTCTCGCATACGTAGTTGACTAAACATCTCCCTGTCCTCCTCGGACCAGCTCTTGTAATCTAGCAGTTGGTCTGCTTGGCTGATGGCTCGCTCAGGTTCTTGGGTAAAGGGTTTATTCCCGAAAAACTCCAACCATGGCTTGCGAACCTCGTCTTTGCTGGTTTCTCTGTATTTTTTTAGTTCCAAGAATGCCATCTTAACCAGATGGTTTTCCTGTCCATTGTTTGTAATTGTTAAAACCTCACCTGTCCTATCCTCTCGCATGCTAAAACTATGAAAAGCCAAGTCATCTGAGAAGTAGTTACTATCCACAATTGCGATAGCGTATACTGGTGAGATGTGTTTATAACTCTGATGAGTATCACCTTCTCGTTGACGAATTTTTTCAAGATTTTGATTGACCTGACTGCAAAGGTAAGCCCACAGGCGATTGATGAAAAAATTCTGATGATGGACTTGAATCTCAATGATTACTTGAGTACCATTATCTAGTTCAGCTAAAACATCTATACTGGTATAGAAATCCTGAGCCGAGTAGGGCAGGGAAGGCAAGACGTGAATGTTACTTCCCTCCAAAATGGTCACATTTTTGGCTGGTAAATCCAGCATATCGTGAATAAATTGACAAGTGATTTCCGGATTGCTAAAAATCTTCTTAGCAACCAAATCATTGGTCGGGCTAATGCCCGGATGACGTACAGTCATATTGCTTCTCCTTTCATTATAGCACATTTTTTAATCTAGATTTGATTATTCTATTTATTTATTCGAAAAAGAGAGGAAAATACAGTCAAGATATGGTCACAAATTTAAAATTTTATAGTGAAATGAAAAAATAAGAACAGGGCAAATCTATCAGGACAGTCAAATCTATTTCTAACAATGTTTTAAAAGTAGAGGTGTACTATTCTAGTTTCAATCTACTATACCATTATTTTCTCCGATTTCTTGATAGTTTATAAAAAAGCAGGCCATTAAAGCCTGCTTTACTATTGATTCTTATATACATTTCCTGTGAAGAAGGAAAGGCATTTCTGATAACTTATTCTTCATCCATGCTCAAGACGCTGAGGAAGGCTTCTTGTGGGACTTCAACTGATCCAATAGCTTTCATACGTTTCTTACCAGCTTTTTGTTTTTCAAGGAGTTTACGTTTACGAGAAACATCACCACCATAACATTTAGCAAGTACGTTCTTACGAAGGGCCTTAATATCAGTACGAGCGACAATCTTGTGTCCAATTGCTGCTTGGATTGGAACCTCAAATTGTTGGCGAGGGATGATTTTCTTGAGCTTATCAACGATGAGTTTCCCACGTTCGTAGGCAAAATCCTTGTGAACGATAAAGCTGAGGGCATCCACCTTGTCTCCGTTGAGAAGGATGTCCATTTTGACCAGCTTAGATGGACGATACTCTGACAATTCGTAGTCAAAGCTAGCGTAACCTCGTGTCGAAGACTTAAGCTTATCAAAGAAGTCAAAGACGATTTCAGCCAGTGGAATTTGATAGATAACATTGACACGGTTATCATCGATATAATCCATAGTCACAAAGTCCCCACGCTTACGCTGAGCTAGCTCCATCACTGCTCCAACAAACTCTTGCGGTACCATGATTTGCGCCTTGACATAAGGCTCTTCAATGGTCGCAATCTTGGTTGGATCTGGGAACTCAGATGGGTTGGACACATCCATAGACTCACCGTCGGTCAAATTAACCTTATAGATAACGGATGGAGCTGTCATGATGAGGTCAATATTGAACTCACGCTCTAAACGTTCCTGGATAACATCCATATGGAGAAGTCCAAGAAATCCACAACGGAAACCAAATCCAAGTGCCTGAGATGTTTCTGGTTCAAACTGAAGACTAGCATCATTCAGTTGCAATTTTTCAAGGGCTTCACGCAGGTCATTGTACTTGTTTGACTCGATAGGATAGAGACCCGCAAAGACCATAGGATTCATCTGCTTGTAGCCATGTAATGGCTCTGTTGCAGGATTGGTTGCCAAGGTAACGGTATCCCCCACACGAGTATCCTGAACCGTCTTGATAGAAGCCGCAATATAACCAACATCACCAGTCGCAAGAAAATCACGACCAACTGCTTTGGGTGTAAAAATACCGACTTCGGTCACATCAAAGGTCTTGCCATTGCTCATAAGCTGAATCTTATCGCCAGGTTTAACCACTCCATCCATGACACGCACTTGGAGGATAACCCCACGGTAGGCATCGTAAACTGAGTCAAAAATCAAGGCCTTGAGTGGCGCCGTCACATCACCCGTTGGTGCTGGTACTTTTTCTACAATTTGCTCTAGAATTTCTTCTATACCTATACCAGCCTTGGCAGAAGCCAAAACTGCTTCACTGGCATCTAGGCCGATGACATCTTCAATCTCTGTACGCACTCGCTCAGGGTCTGCAGCAGGCAGGTCAATTTTGTTAATGACTGGCATGATTTCCAAATCATTATCCAAGGCCAGATAAACGTTGGCAAGGGTTTGAGCCTCAATCCCTTGGGCAGCATCGACCACCAAAATCGCTCCCTCACAGGCAGCTAGCGAACGGGAAACTTCATAGGTGAAGTCTACGTGTCCTGGTGTGTCAATCAAGTGAAAAATATAAGTTTCCCCATCTTTTGCAGTATAATTGAGCTCGATGGCATTTAACTTAATGGTAATCCCACGTTCCCGTTCTAAATCCATACTATCCAAAAGCTGAGCTTGCATTTCACGACTGGAGACTGTCTCAGTTTTTTCCAAAATGCGGTCTGCTAGAGTCGACTTCCCGTGGTCAATATGGGCGATAATAGAGAAGTTACGGATCTTCTCCTGTCGTTTTTTCAATTCTTCTAAGTTCATGAGTCTCTTCCTTTCAGGGTATCTATTTATTATAAATTGTTTTTGATATTTTGACAAGACCATCCCCTGCTAGGAGTACTAATCTTCAGCGACAAAGCCGTCATTTTCGATAAAGTGGTGTTCTGTCATCCCTTGGTCTGTAAAGACAATCCCATGAAGGACACCACCATAAACAGCTCCTCCATCCATTCCAATCTTACCATCTTCTGTAGTCCAAAGCTCAGCTGTACCACGCTCTTGCTGTAACAAGCCATAAACTGGTGTATGACCGAAGACAATGGTTTTTCCAGTATGATTTTCGGCTTCGTGGAATGGTTTTCTAAGCCATACTTTCTTGTAATCTGTGGTTTCATGCCAGTCGTCCAAGGTCAGATCAATACCAGCATGTACAAAGATATACTTGTCTGTCTCTACTACAAATGGCATTTGACGAATGAATTCGACCAAGTCTGCCGCTTCAGTAGCAACCCGCTTGGCATCCTCAATCCCGTCAACTGGGGCATCCAAGGGACGACCTAGGATAGAGTTAATAGTTGTATCACCACCATTACGACGATAGTGGTCATAGCTTTCTTCTGGATCATCTAGCCATGTCAAAAACATATACTCGTGGTTTCCTGACAAACAGATAGCCCCTTGATTATCCACCAAGTCCTTGACCATTTCAAGGACACGGCGACTATCTTCACCACGGTCAATTAAATCCCCTAGAAAGAGCAACCGGGTCTGACCATCCCAGGTTTTGAGAAGGTCTTCCAGCATCCCAGCTTTTCCGTGAACATCTCCAATTACATAATAGTCAGTCATCTTATTTCTCTCTGTTTCTCAACAATTCTCTGGCTTGCGTCAGGGCTGCTTCGGTCACATCATCACCTGCCAACATCTTAGCAACTTCCTCCACTCGCTCTTCGACCGTCAAAAGACGAACAGTCGAAACCGTTGAATGGTCATTACTAATCTTCTCAATAAAGAATTGATAATCCGCAATCGCAATCACTTGTGGTAAATGGGAAATAGCTAGAACCTGCCCATGTTGGCCAATCTTGTGAATCTTCTGTGCAATAGCTTGAGCTACACGACCTGAAACTCCTGTGTCCACCTCATCAAAGACTATGCTGGTCTTGCCTTCTTTACGTGAAAAGGCAGACTTAATGGCTAACATGAGACGAGATAATTCCCCTCCAGAAGCAACCTTAACCAAGGGTTTAAAGTCTTCTCCAGGGTTGGTTGAAATATAAAACTCAACCATTTCATTTCCCTCACGACTGAATTTTCCCTTACTAAAACGAACCTGAAACTGGGCTTTTTCCATATAAAGGTCTTGCAGTTCTTGTTTAATCTCTGCTTCGAGCTGCTGAGCCAAGTCATGACGAGCAGAGGCAAGTTGACCAGCCAAATCAACAAGATTGACTTCCAATTTCTTAAGCTCTGCTTCCATGTCCTCAGATGAAAGGTTATTGCCTGTCAAGAGATTATATTCTTCCCTAATCTTGGCAAAATAAAGCAAGACATCGTCTACAGTCCCACCGTACTTACGGGTAATAGTATGAAGGAGATCCAAACGATTCTCAACCTGCATGAGACGATTGCCGTCAAAATCAAGGTCCTCAATAATAGCTTCCAAACGTTTGCTAATGTCTTCTAAGACATAGTAGGTCTCAGACAGTGAGCTTGAAATTTCACGGTATTCAGGGTCATACTCTTCGACACTTTCCATGTCATTCATGGCTGAACGAACATTGGCCAGACTTGAAAAGTCTTCATTGTCCAACATACTGTAGGCATTGGTCAGTGTATCCGCAATATTTTTATGATTGAGAAGTTTATCACGTTCTTGATTGAGAGCCAAATCTTCTCCAGCCTGCAAGTTGGCTGCCTCAATCTCTGCCATTTGAAATTCCAACATTTCGATACGTGCCTTATGTTCTTGTTGGTTTTTCTTGACTTCCAGAACCTGCTTACGCATTTTACGGTAGGCATCAAAACTCGTTTGATAGGTTTCTTTTAAGTCCCAAAAGGCTGTATCACCAAATTCATCCAGCATCTGGATATGCAGTTGGGGACGCATTAACTCTTCTTGATCATGCTGACCATGTATATCCACAAGATGTTGCCCAATAGCACGCAAAACAGACAGATTAACCATCTGGCCATTGACACGACTAATACTCCGACCATTTTGCAAGATTTCCCGACGGATGATAATTTCATCACCTAATTCTAAACCTTGCTCATCAAAAATTTCCTGTAAAAGACGACTATTCTCAACTGAGAAAAGCCCCTCAATCTCTGCCTTTGGTGCACCATGACGAATAACATCTGTCGTCGCACGAGCTCCCAACATCATATTCATGGCATCAATGATAATCGACTTCCCTGCGCCTGTTTCACCAGTCAGGACTGTCATCCCCTTTTCAAAATGGAGGGAAATAGCCTCAATAATGGCAAAGTTTTTTATCGAAATTTCAAGTAACATATAGACCTACCATTTTTTTACTTGTTCAAAGATTTCCTCAGCTAGACTTTCACTTCTGGCCATGACTAAAATCGAACTATCATCAGCCAAACAGCTGAAAATCTTATCCGCAAAAGTCTCAATTAACTGAGCTTTTACAAAAGCTGTATTTCCTGGAATAACTTGGAGATTGATCATCTTGTCCATCAATTGAGCCGATTCGATATTATATTCAGCTAGTTGCAAACTTTTTACGATTGATTTTGGCAATTCATAGACATAGGTGTTGTCTCTCAAAGGAATTTTGACAATGCCTAGCTCTTTGATATCACGTGATACTGTCGCCTGAGTGGCAGTGATGCCTGCCTCTTTCAAATGTTCTACAATTTCTTCTTGTGTACCGATTTGATAATCTGTCACAAATCGTCTAATTTTTTCAAGTCTCTCTTTTTTATTCATTTTTAAATTGACTATGCGCCCTTTCTACTATTTCTTCAATCTCAGCAAGAACCTGATTGCTTGCTGACTCTTCTTTTTTCAAATACGCTAAAAACTCGATATTTCCATGTCCACCTTGGATGGGAGAAAAATCCAATCCAAGGACTGAAAAGCCTTCCTCTACTGCCATAGCTGTGACAGATTCAAGGACATTCTGATGAACCTTGGCATCTCGAATAATTCCATTTTTCCCAATCTGCTCTCGACCTGCCTCAAACTGAGGTTTAACCAGAGCCACGACCTGACCTTGATCAGATAACACACAGTACAAGGCTGGCAAAATCAGACTAAGGGAAATGAAACTCACATCAATACTGGCAAAGCACGGCTCCTGCTTGAAATCGGTCTTTTCAGCATAGCGGAAATTAAACTGCTCCATGCTGACAACTCGTGGGTCTTGGCGTAGTTTCCAAGACAATTGATTGGTACCAACATCAACTGCAAAGACAAGTTCAGCACCATTTTGCAACATGACATCGGTAAAACCTCCAGTAGAGGCACCGATATCAATCGTTGTAGCTCCTTCCACTGACAAATCAAAGACCTGCAAGGCCTTTTCCAGTTTCAAGCCACCACGGCTGACATACTTGAGTTTCTCCCCCTTGAGTTTTAACTCAGTGTCGTCCGGGATTTTCTCTCCTGGTTTGTCAAACCGTTCTCCATTCAAGACTGCTAGGACTAGACCAGCCATGACACCGCGCTTGGCCTGTTCTCGCGTTTCAAACAAGCCCTGTTTATAAGCTAGTACATCCACTCTTTCCTTAGCCATTGATTCTCAAACTTTCTACTACTTCTACAATCGATTCTATCTCAAAGGGAATCTGCTGGGCAATGTCGTGTAATTTGGCATTAGCTTGATCCAGGGTTTGGTTACAAAAGGCAATGGCCTCTTCCAAGCCCAACAAGGCAGGATAGGTTGATTTTTCAGCCTGCAGATCCTTTTGAGGTGTCTTGCCGATCTCCTCAAAACTGGCAGTCACATCCAGTACATCATCTCGAACTTGAAAAGCAAGTCCAATCAATTCACCTACAGTTTTCAGTTTTGCCTGCATCTCAGGTGCCAATTCGGCTATAATAGCAGCTGCTTGGAAGGGATAAGCTAGTAGTTTTCCAGTCTTATTAGCATGAATAGTCTGGAGTTCTTCCAAAGACAAATGCTGGTGTTCACCTTCCATGTCCAAAACTTGCCCTGCCACCATGCCTAGACTTCCTGAAGCAAGCGACAAATTGGCAATCAAGTCCACCTTGATCTGACTTGGCAAATCTGCCTGCGCTATCAAGGCATAAGGATCTAGGAATAAAGCATCTCCAGCCAAAATTGCCATTGCTTCGCCAAATTTCTTATGATTGGTCAAACGCCCTCGACGGTAATCATCATCATCCATGGCAGGAAGATCATCGTGAATCAAGCTCCCTGTATGAATCATTTCCAAGGCCGCAGCCACCTGTGCATGTGCTGGTTTAATAGCCACCTGCAAGGCTTCCAGAACTTCTAACAGAAGAAAAGGTCGAATACGCTTGCCACCAGCATGAATGGAATAGAGAACAGACTCTCGCAAACTAGAGGCAAACTGCTGGTCTCCATAAAAATCTTCCAAGGCTGACTCGACAAGAGCTAATTTTTCTTGCTTCTTCATTCAAAATCACTTTCTGTTCCGTCTTCTTGCATGACCTTGACCAAGGTCTTTTCAGCCTTGTCCAGCGTCGCTTGGAGCTCTTTTGACAAGACCATGCCCTTTTGAAAGGCCGCAATCGCATCTTCTAAAGCAATTTCACCATTTTCCAAACTTTGGACAATGGTCTCCAGTTCTGCTAGATTTTCCTCAAATTTCTTTTGTTTTGACATCTTTAACCTCTAATTCTACTTGACCATCTCGCATCAAAAGCGTCACTTGGTCTGTTTTCTTTAAATTCTCAACCGAATCTACAACGGACTCTTCTTTTTTGACAATAGCATAACCACGCGCCACGATTCGACTGGTATCCAACATCAGCAGGGCTTCTGAAAGTCGCTTGACTTCAGCAACCTTAGCATCATAAATCAGCGCCATTTGGCTACGTAGGAGCTTGTCCAACTGACCTAGACGGTCTTGATAACGCTGGATTTTGGTAACAGGTGATAATTGAACCAGTTGATGCGTCCTTGCTTGGACTAATTGCTTGTTATCAGAAATCCGTGTTCGCAAACTTTGTTTCAAACGCAATTGCAGTTGATCCAAGCGTTGCATATAGCCATCATACAAACGTTCTGGTTGTCTAAAGATAACAGATTGACTGCATTTTTTCAAAGCTTCTTGTTTCTTAGATAGGACATTTCGGACCGCTGTTGCCATTCGTTTTTCTTGATTTTGCAAATGAGCTAATAGATCCAACTTGGTCACAGGTGTGGCTAGTTCAGCAGCAGCCGTTGGTGTTGCAGCTCGTTTATCTGCCACAAAATCTGCCAAGGTCACATCCGTCTCATGCCCCACACTAGAAATAACTGGCAAACGAGATTCAAAAATAGCTCGTACCACAATTTCTTCGTTAAAGGCCCAGAGATCCTCAATAGAACCACCTCCACGACCAATAATGAGTAAATCCAAATCGTCCCCTTGATTAGCACGCGCAATATTTCTAGCAATTTCCTCCGCAGAGCCTTCACCTTGCACCTTAGTTGGATAAAGTAGGATATCGACGCCTGGAAATCGCCTGCTGACGGTCGTGATAATATCTCGAATCACGGCTCCACTGCGACTGGTTACTACACCAATTCTCTTAGAAAATTGGGGTAGAGCTTGCTTGAAGCGTTCTTGAAACAGGCCTTCTTCTGTCAATTTTTTCTTGAGTTGTTCAAACTGAATCGCAAGCGCCCCAACCCCATCAGGCTCAGCCTTTTCAATGATGATGGAGTAGCTACCACTTGGTTCATAGACCTGCACACGCCCAATCACATTGATTTTCATTCCTTCTTCTAGGTCGAAACCTAATTTCTGATAAACCCCAGACCAGATGGTCGCTTGAATAACTGCATAGTCATCTTTTAGGGAGAAATATTGGTGAGTAGGTCGTTTACGAAAGTTGGAAACTTGACCAGTTAAATAGACCCGTTCCAAGTATGGGTCTTTATCGAATTTCATTTTCAGATACTTGGTCAAAGTTGTTACCGATAAATACTTTTCCATCTCCACCTACTATTCATTTTCTTGCTCTTTCATGGGTATTATTATACCAAAAATATGCCTAAAAATCTCCATTTATGTACCATTATGAGGGAAAAATAGAAAAAGGAGGCAAGGCCTCCAATTCTGTTTATTTGCTATTTCGAGCTTCTTCCAAAATCTTAGCAATCTTGGTCGTCAACAGGTCGATAGCTACTGTATTGCTGACTCCCTCAGGAATGACGATATCAGCATAACGCTTAGTCGGCTCGATAAACTGATGGTACATGGGTTTAACCACACCTAGATACTGGTCAATAACGCTATCAAGGCTACGGCCACGTTCTTCCATATCGCGCTTGATACGACGAATAATGCGCACATCGTCATCCGTATCCACAAAAATCTTGATATCCATCAAATCGCGTAGACGCTTGTCCTCCAAGACCAAAATCCCCTCAACAATAAAGACATCTTGAGGTTCCTGACGATAGGTCTTGCTACTCCGTGTATGCTCTGTATAGTCATAAGTCGGGATGTCCACCGGACGCCCTGCTAACAATTCCTTCATCTGCTCAATCATCAAGTCTGTATCAAAGGCAAATGGATGGTCATAGTTGGTTTTGATACGCTCTTCAAAGGTCAAATGAGACTGATCCTTGTAATATGAATCATGCTCAATCATGGAAATCTTTTCATCAAGAAAATGCGATAAAATAGCTCTTGAAACACTGGTTTTACCACCACCAGAACCACCTGTCACTCCAATAATGATTGGTCTATTTTGCATGCTATCCTCCGTTATTTTATCCGTCGTCTATTCTATCACATTTTTTACAAAATTTATAGTCTCATCAGCAAAAAACACCAGAGTCTTCCCTCTGATGTTCGATAGTTTTAACGAAAGCCCTGTAGGGTTTGAGCAAGCATCTGCAAGAAAGCCAGTCTCCCTCTTTCCTGGCTAGGAGCTTTGGCAATCCATAAACCAAAATCAATGACAGACTTAGGTGCCTGGTAATGATGCGTCATGAGGTAAAGCGACAACCCTTGACTCAAATTGGCCATGACCGATTGGTATTTTTCATTTCTGTCTAAATTTTGTATAGCAAGACGAAACAGGTGACTCAACTCACTATTTTCATTTATTTCTTTTTGTTGAAGAAGTTGCTCCACCCTTTCTCGAAACTCATTTTGCATCATGGAATTATCACACCAAATCCTGGTCTAGGTGCCCATGGACCATAATTAATCCAGCCATTGACTATTACACTTCCCGTGTACCCCCAAAACTCTCCATGATTGATACTGCATTTTGCTCGACCTTTAACGTCTACACAATATACTCCTGGGCCTGAGTTCCCACCAGAACCTGTAATGGACTCTAAATATTTATCTGAAAGAATTTTAAATTGCTTCATTTCACACCTCTAAATTTCTATATAGATTATTTGAGTATCTACAACTCGCAACAATTGGAATATTATAATTCCCAAAACTATTCTACTATTAGTATGGGGTTTTATCAAGCAATTGTTATCTATCACCCGATTTTTATTCCTAAAGGATCTAGCTAAAAACCTTCCTTGGCTTGTAGAGTTTGTCCCGTTTTTCTAGAATGGCTAACAATGTATCATCTTCAAAGGCAGCCAGTTCTTTGTCCGTTTGGTCTAGCTCAATAAAACGACCAAAGCGAACTTCTGTAGCTTCTTCTGGACTTAGGAAAACTTTGACAAGATCACCTGTCCCAATCTCTATAGGATGGAGAAAGTCCAATTGGCCAGCCTCTACTTTTTCAGCAATTTCCTCCAAGGTCAGTGCGTCTTCTAATTGTAAGCCAGCAGCACTAGTACGAGTTAACTGAGACATATGAGCCGCATAACCAAGCTTTTCACCCAAATCAACTGACAAAGTACGGATGTAAGTCCCTTTACTGCATTTTACACGAAAAGTGAATCGGGCAAGTTGGCCATCATAAGAAATCGGACTTGTTCGCTCAAATTGATAAATGGTCACCTGACGTTCTGGACGCTCCACTTCCTGACCAGCACGCGCATACTCATAGAGCTTGCGACCATTAACCTTAACTGCCGAATACATAGGGGGAATCTGAGTAATAGGCCCAGTCAAGCTCGCAATCGCTTCATCAACAAGCTTTTCATCCAAGGGAGACAAAACAGAGGTTTCTGCGACCACTTCCCCACTAGCATCCTCAGTCGTCGTGGAATAGCCCAGAGTGATTTCCCCCTCATAGATCTTACCCTCGTCCTGCATAAACTCAACCATGCGGGTCGCCTTGCCAACCGCAATGGGCAAAACACCCACTACATCTGGATCCAAGGTCCCACCATGACCAATTTTCTTGGTGCCCAAAATCTTACGCAGTTTAAAAACCGCATCATGCGAGGTCATTCCTGCTTCTTTTTTTAAGTTGATAATACCGTTCATTTTTGCTTTCTACTCCCCCTTCAATGCTTCAAATTTCGCTTTCATGGTTGGATTTTTCCGGGTCAATTTTTTAACAGAGACATCTTCCAATTTGTTGTTAGCTAAACGGAGTTGGTTTTCAGATGTGGTCAGGAATTTCTTAACCTCTTCCATGCGTTTGATGGCCTTGTCGATTTCATCAATAGCTTTTCCAAAGTTGGTCGAAGCTGAATTATAGTTCTTAGCAAAGGCTAGTTTAAAAGCATCCAAGTCTTCCTCAAAATGTGTAATGTCGATATTTTGCTCGCGAACAAGCGCTAACTCCTGCTTGTATTTTAAAGAATTAAGAGCCGCATTACGTAAGAGCCCAATCAACTGAATAAAGAATTGAGGACGAACCACATACATCTTTTCATACTCGTGACTGACGTCAACAATCCCTGTGTTAAAGTAGTCGTTATCGGCCTCAAGCATGGTCACTAAAACGGCATATTCACAGTTCTTCTCCCGACGGTCCTTGTCCAATTCCTTGTAAAAATCTGCATTCTTGTGCTTCTTCTCTGTTCCGTCAGCTTCATTCTTCATCTCAAACATAATGGAGATAATCTCTACCTCATTTTCATCACACTCACGGAAGATGAAGTCTCCCTTAGACCCACGCGCAGAGACTTTGTTATCCTTCTCAAAGTAGGCATTTGGAAAGGCGAAACTACGGACCTTGTTAAACTCACTCTCTGCATACTGTTCTAGGCTTTCCCCAATGGCTTTTGTAGATTGTTGAGCCTTAAAATTCTTATAAAACTCGACTTGTTCACTAGCTGCTTTAAGCTGGGCTTCATAGTTTTGCTTAACAGAAGCCAAAGACAACTCATTTTCCTTTTCTTGCAAGAGGAGCTGATTTTTGACCTGAACATGTTCTTTTTCTAGGTCAGAAAGGGTCTTTTGCAGTTGATTTTCATGCTCTAAACGCAAAGTGGCCAATTGGTTCTCCAAAGCCTGTACTTCCTTGTCCTTAGCCAAGAGGGCCTGATGGCTTGTCTGTTCAACTTCTTTCTTGGCCAATTCTTTTTCTGTATCAAAGTTTTGGATCTGACTCTGTAATTGCGCAATTTCTTGATCCTTCTGAGCCAGTTTAGTCTGTTGCTCATTCATAGCCTTTTGCTCAGCCAAGGCCAGTTCTTGCCTCATCCTATCGTGTAGTTCCTTATCAAACTCTGCCGTTCTCACTTGGGACAAAAGTTCAGCATACTGGCTTTCATTTACTGTAAAGACTTCCCCACAGTTGGGACATTTGATTTCGTTCATTACATTCCTCTTTCTAGACTTCTGTAACCATTATATCATGCCTGAAGGAAAATCAAAAACAGTGAGTCAAAACCCACTGTTTATCTTCTGTTACTTTAAATTTTTTCCAAGGCCAAGCGCAAGTCTCCAATCAAATCTTCTACATTTTCAAGACCGATAGACAAGTGGATTTGGTTTGGTGTGACACCTGCTGCTTCTAGGTCTTTTTCTGACAATTGACCATGAGTGGTTGTTGCTGGATGGACAACAAGCGATTTAGCATCTGCCACGTTTGCAAGATCAGAAAAGATTTCTAAATGATCAATGACCTTGCGGGCTTCTGCCTCCCCACCTTTGACATGGAAGGTAAAGATGGAGCCGAAACCTTTTGGCAAGTATAGTAGATTGAAACTAGAATAGTACACATATACTTCTAAAACATTGTTAGAAATCGATTTGACTGTCCT
>NZ_VMLT01000100.1:0-16164 GCF_013276815.1 Streptococcus sp. 1055
AAATCGAGACGACTATGGGGATTGCTTAAGTTAGGAGTTCCTAAATGGATAGCAGATAAGGTATCTGGCTGGGGTGACCATTATCAATTAGTAGCTCAGAAGTCGGTACTAAACGTGCTATATCAAAACCAGTCCTTGAAAAACGTGGACTGGTTTCGTGTTTGGATTATTACCTTGAACGACATGTGTTAAAAGTTAGTTGAACCGCCGTATGCCGAACGGCACGTACGGTGGTGTGAGAGGGGCTAGAGATTATCCCCTACTCGATTATTTAGAGGACAAAAAAGAGGCAAAACTTTTTAAAAAATCTTTTTCATAACTTTATCCAGTACATTGATTGCTTCATCTTTCATGTTCTTTGTGACGTGGGTGTAGATGTAAGTAGTGACTTCAGAGTCGGAATGACCAACCCCGTCCGTGATTGTTTTTAAAGGAATTTTATTTTCTGCTAAGATGCTAATAGTGGTGTGTCTGAAGATGTGAGGAGACAGATGTTTGGGAATTGGTTTTTTAAGGCGTTCGTTTGCTCGCTGGAGAGACTTGCTCAAGACGGAACTATGAACTGGTTTTCCTGTATTGGTAACAAAAATACGGTCGCTTTTGTGCCAATTCTTATCGGTTGTTTCTCTTAGACGATTTATAGTAGATTGAAATAAGATACGAACAGCTTGATTAGGGAAATCAAATTAATTTCTAGAAATATTTTAGCATCCACGGTGTACTATTATAGTTTCAATTTGCTATAGTTCAATCATTCTATCAAGAATATTGAATATATAAAGGCACGTACTATTAAAATTTCTTCTGATATCGAATTAGAGTCGGATGTTGATGGCGATAAATCAGATAATCTACCAGTCGACATCAAGGTACTAGGACAACACATTGAAGTGTATTCCGTACCTAAGAAACAATCATAAAACTCAAAGCCTTGTTACCGAGGCTTTTTTTATTATGTGATTTTCAGTAGCCAGACTTATTCTATCTAATACAAGTAAAGCTAAGTATTTAAGATCTAGCAGATGATGAAGAAAAGAGATGGCCTAAATATTTTAACAGATTTACGAGGCTAATCATGGTATAATAAAAGGTAATGAAAAATTCCAACGAGGCAGAGATGAAATTACTTTATACTGATATTCGGACTTCTTTGACTGAAATTCTAACCAGAGAGGCGGAAGAGCTAGTTGCTGCTGGCAAGCGGGTCTTCTACATCGCTCCCAACTCTCTTTCTTTTGAAAAGGAACGCGCCGTGCTGGAATGCTTGTTCCAGCAGGCTTCTTTTGCGATTACCGTCACGCGCTTTGCTCAGATGGCTCGTTACCTGATTTTGAATGATTCGCCTGCCAAGACCAGTCTTGATGATATTGGTCTTGGGATGGCCTTTTATAAGTGTCTTGCGGCACTCGATCCCAAGGATTTACGTGTTTATGGTGCGATTAAGCAGGATCCTCAATTTATCCAGCAGTTGATTGAGCTTTACCACGAGATGACCAAAGCTCAGATGAGTTTTTTGGACTTGGAGAGTTTGAGGGATGAGGACAAGAGGGCCGATTTACTCTTGATTTTTGAGAAAGTAACGGCCTATCTTAACCAAGGGCAGTTAGCTCAGGGAAGTCAGTTATCCCATTTGATTGAGGCTATTGAGAATGACAAAGTTAGTAGTGATTTTACTCAAATCGCCTTGGTTATTGATGGATTTACCCGTTTTTCTGCCGAAGAAGATCGAATTGTGGACTTACTTCACGGTAAGGGTGTTGAGATTGTTATTGGGGCTTATGCTAGTAAGAAAGCTTATACCAGCCCATTCGCTGAAGGCAATCTTTATCAAGCCAGTGTGGAGTTTCTCCATCATTTAGCTGCTAAATACCAAACACCTGCCCAGGATTATTCTCAAACTCATGAGCAGATGGATAGTTTTGATAAGGCCTCTCGTTTGTTGGAGTCTTCTTATGACTTTTCAGAACTCACTTTGGAGGTCGATGAGAAAGACCGTGAAAACTTACAAATCTGGTCTTGTTTAACACAAAAAGAAGAGTTGGAATTGGTAGCCCGTAGTATTCGTCAGAAATTGCACGAGAACTCAAATTTGAGTTACAAGCATTTTCGTATTCTCTTGGGGGATGTAGCTTCTTACCAGTTATCGCTGAAAACCATTTTTGACCAGTATCAGATTCCTTTCTATCTTGGTAGAAGCGAATCCATGGCCCACCACCCTTTGACACAGTTTGTAGAGTCTATTTTGGCTTTAAAACGCTATCGTTTTCGTCAGGAAGATTTGATTAATCTCCTCAGAACAGGTTTGTATACCGACCTTAGTCAGGCTGATATTGATGCTTTTGAGCAATATATCCGCTATCTTGGTATCAATGGCTTGCCATCCTTTCAGCAAACCTTTACCAAATCCCACCATGGAAAATTTAATCTGGAACGTTTAAATGTTCTTCGTCTGCGTATTTTAACACCTCTTGAAACCCTCTTTGCCAGCCGAAAACAAAAGGCTGAAAACCTCCTACAAAAATGGAGTGTCTTTCTAAAAGAAGGAGCTGTGACCAAGCAGTTACAAGATTTGACAACCACTTTGGAAGCTGTAGAACAGGAAAGACAAGCCGAAGTTTGGAAGACTTTCTGCCATGTTTTAGAACAATTTGCGACTGTTTTTGCTGGTTCACAGGTTAGTCTGGAAGACTTCCTAGCCTTGCTCCATTCTGGAATGAGTTTGTCCCAATACCGTACCATTCCAGCAACAGTGGACACTGTTCTGGTGCAGAGTTACGATTTGATTGCACCATTGACTGCTGACTTTGTCTATGCTATTGGACTAACTCAGGACAATTTACCAAAAATTTCTCAAAACACCAGTCTTCTGACAGACGAAGAAAGACAAAACTTAAACCAAGTGACTGAAGAGGGAGCGCAATTGCTAATTGCCAGCAGTGAAAATCTCAAGAAAAATCGCTATACTATGCTTTCCTTGGTCAATTCTGCCCGTAAGCAGTTAGTTTTGTCGGCTCCAAGCCTTTTTAATGAAAGTGAAAGCAAGGAGTCAGCCTATCTTCAAGAACTAGTCCATTTTGGATTTAGGCGGAGAGAGAAGAGGTTGAATCACAAATGGCTGTCTAAGGAAGATATGGGGTCCTATCACAGTCTTTTGTCTAGTCTGGTTGCCTATCACCAGCAGGGCGAGACGAGTGATAGGGAGCAAGATTTGACCTTTGTCAAGGTTCTGGCACGTGTCATGGGTAAAAAACTAGACCAAAGAGGCCTTGCAAATCCTGCCCTTCCAACAAGTCCAAGCAGCAAGCCCTTGACCAAGGATACCTTGCAGGCTCTTTATCCTGCTGATCAGGAGTTTTACCTGTCTACCTCTGGTTTGACGGAGTTTTATCGCAATGAATACAGTTATTTTCTTCGCTACGTTTTAGGCTTGCAAGAAGAATTACGCCTGCGTCCTGATGCCCGCAGTCACGGAAATTTCTTGCACCGCATTTTTGAACGTGCCTTGCAGTTGCCTGACGAAGATTCCTTTGACCAACGTTTGGAACAGGCTATCCAAGAAACCAGTCAGGAACGGGAATTTGAGGCTATTTATCAGGAAAGTTTGGAAGCCCAGTTTACAAAGGAAGTTTTGCTTGATGTGGCACGGACGACTGGCCACATTCTCCGTCACAATCCAGCTATTGAAACCATCAAAGAAGAGGCGAATTTCGGTGGGAAAGAGCAGGCCTTTATTCAATTGGACAATGGACGCAGTGTCTTTGTACGAGGCAAGGTTGACCGCATTGACCGATTGAAAGCTGATGGGGCGATAGGAGTAGTAGACTACAAGTCTAGTCTGACCCAGTTCCAATTTCCTCATTTCTTTAATGGTCTTAATTCCCAACTGCCAACCTACCTAGCTGCCCTAAAAAGAGAGGGGGAGCAGAACTTTTTCGGTGCCATGTACTTGGAAATGGCTGAACCTGTTCAATCTCTGTTGACCGTTAAGAATTTGGCAGGTGCAGTAGTAGAAGCCAGCAAGTCTATGAAATACCAAGGACTCTTTTTAGAAAAAGAAAGCAGTCATTTGGGCGAATTTTACAATAAAAACAAGTCTAATCAGCTGACAGATGAGGAATTCCAGCTCCTACTGGACTACAATGCCCATCTTTACAAGAAAGCAGCTGAGAAGATTTTAACAGGCCAGTTCGCCATTAATCCTTATACCGAAAATGGCAGAAGCATTGCCCCCTACGTCCAGCAACATCAATCCATCACAGGTTTTGAAGCCAATTACCACTTGGGTCAAGCCCGTTTCCTAGAAAAGTTGGATCTAGCTGATGGCAAGCGTCTGGTCGGAGAAAAACTCAAGCAAGATTGGTTTGAAAAAATAAGAGAGGAGTTGAATCGATGAAGCCTATTCCCTTTTTAACTGAGGAGGAAATTCAAAAACTGCAAGAAGCAGAAGCAAATTCGAGCAAGGAACAAAAGAAAACTGCCGAGCAAATCGAAGCTATCTACACTTCTGGTCAAAATATCCTTGTCTCAGCGTCGGCTGGTTCTGGTAAGACTTTTGTCATGGCCGAGCGTATTCTGGACCAATTGGCGCGTGGTGTCGAAATTTCTCAACTCTTTATCTCAACCTTTACCGTCAAGGCTGCGACTGAACTCAAAGAACGCTTGGAGAAAAAAATCAGCCAACAAATCCAAGAAAGCGATGACGTTGACCTCAAACAACACTTGGGTCGCCAGTTGGCAGACCTACCCAACGCAGCCATCGGAACCATGGACTCTTTTACACAAAAATTCCTTGGTAAACATGGCTATCTGCTTGATATTGCGCCTAATTTCCGTATTTTACAAAACCAAAGCGAGCAACTCCTTCTAAAAAACGAAGTCTTCCACGAGGTCTTTGAAGTCCATTACCAAGGTAAGCAGAAAGAGACCTTTAGTCATTTGCTGAAAAACTTTGTTGGACGTGGAAAAGATGAACGGGGGCTGCGCCAGCAAGTCTATAAAATTTATGACTTCCTCCAATCCACCAGTAATCCTCAAAAGTGGCTGAGTGAATCTTTCCTCAAAGGTTTTGAAGAGGTTGATTTTACCAATGAAAAAGAAAAACTGACTGAGCAAATCAAACAAGCCCTTTGGGATTTGGAAAGCTTTTTCCGTTATCATCTGGATAACGATGCCAAGGAGTTTGCAAAGGCTGCCTATTTAGAAAATGTTCAGTTGATTCTGGATGAAATTGGCTCCTTAAATCAAGAGTCCGATAGTAAGGCTTTTCAATCAGTGCTTGCGCGTGTTGTCGCAATTTCGAAAGAGAAAAACGGCCGAGCTCTGACCAATGCGAGTCGTAAGGCTGATTTGAAGCCACTGGCCGATGCCTACAACGAAGAGAGAAAGTCCCAGTTTGCTAAACTAGGACAACTGTCAGACCAGATAACGATTCTCGACTATCAAGAACGTTATCATGGAGACACTTGGAAACTAGCTAAAACCTTCCAAACCTTTATGAGCGATTTTGTGGAGGCTTATCGTCAGCGTAAACGTCAGGAAAATGCCTTTGAATTCGCTGATATCAGCCATTACACCATTGAGATTTTAGAGAAATTCCCGCAAGTCCGTGAAGCTTATCAGGAGCGTTTCCACGAAGTCATGGTCGATGAGTATCAGGATACCAACCATATTCAAGAACGAATGCTGGAATTGCTGTCTAATGGCCACAATCGCTTTATGGTGGGGGATATCAAGCAATCTATCTACCGTTTCCGTCAGGCAGACCCGCAGATTTTCAATGAAAAGTTCCAACGCTATGCGCAAAATCCAAAAGATGGCAAGCTCATTCTCCTCAAGGAAAATTTCCGTAGCAGTTCAGAAGTGCTGTCAGCAACCAATGATGTTTTTGAACGTCTCATGGATCAAGAGGTCGGCGAAATCAACTATGATAACATGCACCAGCTTGTTTTTGCCAATAGCAAACTAACTCCTAATACTGAGAACAAGGCTGAATTTCTCCTCTACGACAAGAACGACACAGGTGAGGAAGAAGAGAGTCAAACAGAAACGAAACTAACAGGCGAAATGCGCTTAGTCATCAAGGAGATTCTGAAACTCCACAAGGAACAAGGTGTTGCCTTTAAGGAAATTGCCCTTCTGACCTCCAGTCGCAGTCGTAATGACCAGATTCTCCTCGCCCTGTCTGAGTACGGAATTCCTGTCAAAACCGACGGAGAGCAAAACAATTATCTCCAATCCCTAGAAGTGCAAGTCATGCTAGACACCCTTCGTGTCATTCACAATCCCCTGCAAGACTATGCCTTGGTTGCCCTTATGAAGTCTCCAATGTTTAGCTTTGATGAGGATGAGTTAGCACGTTTGTCCCTTCAGAAAGCAGAGGATAAAGTCCACGAAAATCTCTATGAGAAACTGGTCAATGCACAAAAAATGGCAAGTAGTCAAAAAGGCTTGATTCACACAGCTCTAGCTGAAAAACTAAAGCAATTCATGACTATTCTTGATTCTTGGCGCCTGTATGCCAAAACCCACTCCCTCTATGACTTGATTTGGAAGATTTATAACGACCGTTTTTATTATGACTATGTTGGAGCTTTGCCAAATGGTCCTGCTAGACAGGCCAATCTCTATGCCCTAGCACTGCGAGCTGACCAGTTTGAAAAGAGCAATTTCAAGGGTTTGTCGCGTTTTATTCGTATGATTGACCAAGTCTTAGAAGCCCAGCACGATTTGGCAAGCGTGGCCGTCGCACCGCCAAAAGATGCAGTGGAACTCATGACCATTCACAAGAGTAAAGGGCTGGAGTTTCCTTACATCTTTATCCTCAATATGGATCAAGATTTCAACAAGCAAGACAGCATGTCAGAGGTCATTCTCAGCCGTAAAAATGGACTAGGACTTAAGTATATTGCCAAGATGGAGACAGGAGCAGTGGAAGATCACTATCCTAAAACCATCAAACTCTCTATTCCTAGCCTAACTTATATACAGAATGAAGAAGAATTACAGCTGGCAAGCTACTCAGAGCAGATGCGTCTACTGTATGTTGCCATGACGCGGGCTGAGAAAAAGCTCTATCTTGTCGGCAAGGGTTCTCGTGAAAAGCTGGAAGCCAAGGAATACCCAGCAGCCAAAAATGGAAAACTAAATAGTAACACTAGACTTCAAGGCAAGAATTTCCAAGATTGGATTTGGGCTATCAGTAAAGTGTTTGCCAAGGATTATCTCAACTTTAGCTATCATTTTGTTGGTGAAGATCAGCTGACTAGAGAAGCTATCGGTCAGTTGGAAACCAGGAGTCCACTCCAAGATAGCTCCCAAGCAGACAATCGTCAATCAGATACCATCAAAGAAGCCCTTGAAATGCTGAAAGAAGTGGAAATTTATAATACTCTTCACCGCGCAGCCATTGAACTTCCTAGTGTTCAAACCCCAAGTCAAATCAAGAAATTCTACGAACCTGTTATGGATATGGAAGGTGTCGAGATTGCAGGTCAAGGCCAGTCAGTAGACAAGAAAATCAGCTTTGATTTGCCAGATTTTTCAACCAAAGAAAAGATAACTGGAGCTGAGATTGGTAGTGCTACTCACGAACTCATGCAGAGAATGGATCTCAGCCAGAGACCAACGCTTGCTAGCCTAACAGAAACACTCAAACAAGTTCAAACTAGCCAAGCTGTCAGAGACAAGATCAATCTTGATAAAATTCTTGCTTTCTTTGACACAGCACTCGGTCAGGAAATTATCGCTAATACCAACCATCTTTATCGCGAGCAACCTTTCTCCATGCTCAAACGAGACCAAAAGAGTCAGGAAGACTTTGTTGTCCGTGGAATCTTGGACGGCTATCTGCTTTATGAGGATAGAATCGTTCTGTTCGACTACAAGACAGACCGCTATGATGAACCAAGTCAACTCGTAGACCGCTATCGTGGTCAGTTAGCTCTATACGAAGAGGCTTTATCTCGAGCCTATTCGATTGACAACATTGAAAAATACTTGATTTTACTCGGTAAAGACGAGGTTCAAGTTGTAAAAGTATAATTTATACTCTTCGAAAATCTCTTCAAACCACGTCAGCTTCATCTGCAACCTCAAAACTGTGTTTTAAGCAGCCTGCGGCTAGCTTCCTAGTTTGCTCTTTGATTTTCATTGAATATTAGAAAGGAGACCTCATGACACTTCCAGTTAGAAAATCCCTGTATGATGCAGTTTTACAGGCTTCGAAAGCGGATACTTGGGAACAAGCTACCAAGGAATGGAATGAAGTTTCCTTGATTTTTAACGGTATTGGCCGTAGCAATTGTGTCTGTGGAAATGCCATCAAATACGCTTATGAACTCTTTAACGGTGTCACAGGCCAACGCCTCTTTCCAATTGGTAGCGACTGTGTTCGTCATTTTCATCGATTGTCCCTTGACCGGCAATTGGAAGAGGAAGAAAAACTGCTCAGAAAGGTTGAAAATCTAACCAGAAAAGCTCAGAAAAAGGAAAAAATCAAGGTCAATAAAAGTGACTTTGACGAGCGACTTCTAAAATGGCTCTGGGAAAAAGGTGTTTTCAAACCCAATCGTGGCAATCAATTTGCGCCTGAGAGAGACTACCAGCTTTTCCTAGAAGTCTTTCAGGGAGGAAGTTGGACCAAGGCGAAGCCAAATAAAAAGGCCCGGATGGAAGAAGTCCTTGAAAAGTGTATCAAACCCTTTTTACTTGGGAAATCGGATGACCAACTATACCTTGTCAAGCTAGGCAAGGAGAAAATTGACTACGAACAAGAACTCCGTATCCAAGCAGAGAAAGAGCGCAAAAAGAGGGATAAAATCGCCAAGCAATATGCAGACAATCTAGTCCTAGCCATGGGCCCAGCGGAGCGTGCCTATCAGGATTACTTTGGCTTTACAGAGACCCTAACTCAAGAAGAACGCAAGTGGGAGAAAATTCTTTTTGGTAAAAATAGAGCAGAACGGGCTATCAAGGCCAAGCAATACCAAAAAGAGCTGGAAAAAGACCAACGAATTGCAGCTCAGGATCCAATTGAAAGAAAGCAGAAGCAGACCTGGCTCCTCAATTCCTATTTCCGTGAGCTTCCTGAAGAAAAATCCCGTTTTGCTCGGCTCTTATTAGAATATCGAAAAAGTGGAGAAGTGCCTTTTTCAACTGAATATCTGTCAGATCATCTGCTCGACTTTTTCTATAAAATGAAAGCCTTTGAGTTTGAAATCTCACCAGAACAAGTCCGAGACTTTTTAAAAGAAAGCCTTCAGACAGAACATCTATCCTCAGCACAAGAAAGTTGGATAGAAGGAATTCTCCTCAACTGCATCAAACCATTTTTAGAACGATTAGTGATATGAGTAACACCTGCCGTGGAAATTTCATGGTAGGTTACATTTTATCCAAAAAATAATAGGGAATTGCAAAACTACTACTTGGTATTTTATATATAAAAAAAGTATGAAAACGCAACTCAATTTTAAGACTTTTTGCTAAATAAAGAGTATAATTAAAGTATGTTCCCTTTTTTTATAGATAGTACACTAATATAAAAAAGTTAGGCTTACATATTTTTAAAATTTTATTTCAAGGAGGAATAATGGAAAAGTATTTTGGTGAAAAACAAGAACGTTTTTCATTTAGAAAATTATCAGTAGGACTTGTATCTGCAACGATTTCGAGTTTGTTTTTTATGTCTGTATTAGCTAGTTCATCTGTGGCAGCTCAAGAGACCAAAGGTGTTCACTATAAATATGTGACAGAGTCAGAGCTATCATCAGAAGAAAAGAAGCAGCTTATATATGATATTCCGACATACGTGGAGAATGATGATGAAACTTATTATCTTGTTTATAAGTTAAATTCTCAAAATCAACTGGCGGAATTACCAAATACTGGAAGCAAGAATGAGATGCAAGCCTTAGTTGCTGGTGCTAGCTTAGCAGCTCTGGGGATTTTAGTTTTTGCTGTTTCCAAGAAAAAAGTTAAGAATAAAACGGTATTGCATTTAGTATTGGTTGCAGGGATAGGAAACGGTATTCTAGTATCAGCCCATGCTTTAGAAAATAATCTTTTACTGAATTACAATACGGACTATGAATTGACCTCTGGAGAAAAATTACCTCTTCCTAAAGATATTTCAGGTTACACTTATATTGGATATATCAAAGAGGGAAAAACGACTTCTGATTCTAAGGTAAGTAATCAAGAGAAATCAGTAGCCACTCCAATAGATCAACAAAAGGTAGATTATACGATTGCACCGAATTTTATAGAGAATCCATCAAAAATACAAGTGATTAACGGACAGTATGAGGCTGTTCCAGAATTTAGGGATGGACAAGTTGGAACTGTAGCTACAGAGTCCGCTGAAACTAAAGCTGATACATTATCTAGTGATATGAACTCAGAAGTGGAAAGTCACTCTACACCTCCAACCGTAGATTCTTCTCAGAACGGAGAGAATCTTGGAAAACAGAAAGAAGATGCAACTCCAGTCGAGAAGCCAAAAGAAGTAGAAGAAACAAACAAACCTGAAAAAGATGAGTCAAAAGACGAAACTTCAACAAAACCTGAAAATTCTGGTAATGCAATAACAGAAGAGAATGGGCAAACAGTACCAACTGAATCTAATCAAGGTGATACAAATAAAGTTGGAGAGTCAAATAAACCAGAAAATAATGACTCCAAAAATGAAACTTCAGAAAAAACTGTAGAAGAAGTTCCAGTAAATCCAACAGAAGGCTCTACAGAAGGTACCTCAAATCAAGAAGCAGAAAATCCAGTTCAACCTGCAGAAGAATCAACAACAAACTCAGGAGAAGATGCAACTCCTAAGTCAGGAGAAAAATCAGGAGAGACTAAAGAAGAATCTACAGACGCTTCAGAAGTTCCTTCTGCAACTCCAGTCGAGAAGCCGAAAGAACAAGAACTAGAAAAAACTGTAGAAGAAGTTCCAGTAAAACCAAATGAAGGCACCACAGAAGGAACCTCAACTCAAGGAGCAGAAAATCCAGTTCAATCTGCAGAAGAATCAACAACGAATTCAGAGAAAGTATCACCAGATACATCTAACGAAAATACTGGGGAAGTGTCCAGTAATCCTAGTAATTCGACAACCTCAGTTGAAGAAACAAACAAACCTGAAAAAGATGAGTTGAATGTCGAGCTTGGTAAAGAATCTGGCACGAAAGAATCTGACAAGTATCAGAATGCAGACCAAGCTAAGCGTACTGCCTACGATCAAGCACTTGCGGCAGCGAAAGCTGTAGCAGCTAAAGAAGGTGCAAGTCAAGCAGGGATTGACCAAGCTAAGAATGACCTAGTGGCAGCTGCGGCAGCCTTGAATGGACAAGGGACTGACAAAGAGCCATTACGAACAGCCGCAACAACAGATGCGACAGCTACCAAAGAGACAGCTAAGTATCAAAATGCAACAGCAGACAAGAAAAAAGCTTATGATGCAGCATTAGAAGCCGCTCAAAAAGTTCTAGCAAAAGCAGGAGCTACACAAGCAGAGGTGAATGCAGCTAAGCAAGCAGTAGAGGATGCAAAAGGTCAATTGGATGGAGTGGCAAGCGACAAGTCTGCCTTGAATGCCGAGCTTGGTAAAGAATCTGGCACGAAAGAATCTGACAAGTATCAGAATGCAGACCAAGCTAAGCGTACTGCCTACGATCAAGCACTTGCGGCAGCGAAAGCTGTAGCAGCTAAAGAAGGTGCAAGTCAAGCAGGGATTGACCAAGCTAAGAATGACCTAGTGGCAGCTGCGGCAGCCTTGAATGGACAACCAATAAGTAAAGATGAGTCAAAAGACGAAACTTCAACAAAACCTGAAAATTCTGGTAATGCAACAACAGAAGAGAATGGGCAAACAGTACCAGACCAACCAAAAGGTAATTCACCAGAGGATGTTTCAACCGAATCAAACACCGCCAATTCAAATGGAAATGAAGAAATTAAACAAGAAAATGAAGTAGAACCTGATAAAAAAGTAGAAGTTCAAGAGAAAACAATAGAACTAAGAAGTGTTTCTGATGTGGAACTCTATAGTTATGAAGGCAATCAATCAAAACAACATACAAGCTTAGATAAAGTACCAGATAATAAATCTGCTTATTTCATTAAGGTGAAGTCAGCTAAATTTAAAGATGTACTGCTTCCAGTTTCAAACATTGAGGACACTACAAAAGATGGCAAACCAGTCTATAAAATTACAGCTAGCTTGGAACACTTGAAGCAATCTTTAGACAATCAATACCAAGACAATTTTACTTATTATCTTCCAAAAGTTGTTCAAAACGATGGTCCTATCTACACATCTTTTAAAAAACTAGTAGCTGATATGAATAGTAGACCTAATGGAACTTTCACTTTGGGTGCAACAATGAATGCTCGTGAGGTTGAGTTGGATGAAAACCAAGAAAGTTATGTTACAAAGAATTTCACAGGGACATTAATTGGTAGTCATCAGGGGAAACATTATGCTATCTATAATTTGAAAAAGCCATTATTCAATACATTAAATAGAGCTACTGTTAAGGATCTCACCTTAAAAGATGTTAATATTTCTGGTAAGAATCATGTCGCATCAGTTGCTAAGGAAGCCACAAATTCTTCAACTTTAGATAACGTTCACGCAAATGGAATCATTGCTGGTGAGCTAGGTATCGGAGGACTTATTCAGAAAGTTGAAAATTCTACCGTAAGTAATAGTAGTTTCACTGGAAGAATAACAAATACCTTTGTTACAACCTCTCAGTATGCAATTGGTGGTCTAGTCGGTCAATTAACTGGTACGAATGCTAGGGTAGATCATTCTATAGCATCAGTAACCATTTCAAGTAATGGAGAACATTCTAATCAAACCATTGGTGGAATTGCAGGTATCGTAGAAAATAATGCAACTGTAGCAAATAGTTATGCTGAAGGTGAAATAAATAATGCTAAACCATTCGCTAGAGTTGGTGGAGTTGCAGGTTCCCTTTGGACAAATGGCTCTAGCACGGAGGACAATTCTGGGATTCTACAAAATGTTCTCAGCGATATGAATATTACAAATGGGAATGCGATTTCTGGTTACCACTTCAATGGTATAAAGGAAACAAATGTCTATAGTAATAAAGAAAACAAAGTAGTCAATGTTCAACAAGTTGATGATGAGGTGATGTCAGTTGATTCCACTGTAGAACGTGGTACTGAGATTGAAAAAACAGCAGTTCAAGCTAAGAAAGAGAAGATTACTAAAAAACACACTGTCACAGTGGAAGATTTCACAAATTCTGCTAAACAGGATGTAGATTATACCAAGGCAGCTCATTATCAGGAGACAAGAAAAGTTGCATATAAAAATATAGAAAAATTATTACCTTTCTATAATAGAGATACCATTGTAAAATATGGAAATCAATTATCAACTGATCATAACCTGTATAAGAAAGAACTGTTATCTGTTGTCCCTATGAAAAATGAGGAAGTAGCCTCAGATATCACTTCAAACAAGAATTCTATCAATCATTTATTACTACATTACAACGATGGAACATCTGAGAAAGTAAACGTAACCTACCATAGTGACTTTGCAAATCTGGCTGAGTATAATATTGGAAGTACAGGTCTAGTATACACACCAAATGCTTTCCTAAAAGATTACACATCTATAATAGACAGAGTTAAAAACGACTTAAATACAGTACAGTATAATCCAACTGCTCTTAAGAATTTGTTAGGAATCTCTGATAATATTAAATTAACAGAACTCTATCTATATGAGCAATTCGCTAAAACCAAAGAGCACTTAACTGAAACTCTTAAAAAATTACTTTCAGCTGATGCTGCTGTTTCTGGAAATAATGATATAATTGACAATTACATTGTTGATAAAATCAAGCGAAACAAAGAAGCCTTGATGCTCGGATTAACCTATCTAGAACGCTGGTATGATTTCAAATTCGATAAGGCTAGCGCAAAAGATTTGCTTATGTTCCATATGGATTTCTTTGGTAAGGGAAATACCTCTCCTCTTGATACGATTATTGAACTAGGTAAATCTGGCTACAACAATCTCTTGGCTAAAAATAATGTGGTTACTTACAATGCCTTGTTAACGAATAATTACGGTACAAAAGACCTGTTTAGTTCTTTAGAAGGCTACCGTAAAGCATTTGCACCTACTCAAACTAACAATGACTGGTTTAAATCACAGACCAAGGCTTATATCGTTGAAGAAAAATCTAATATTCCAGAAGTGAGGGCTAACCAGGAAAAAGCTGGTAGCAAGTACTCTATCGGTGTCTATGATCGAATCACTAGCGACAGCTGGAAATACCGTAACATGGTACTGCCTCTACTTACCTTGCCAGAAAAATCAGTCTTTGTTATCTCGACTATCTCTAGTCTAGGATTTGGTGCTTATGATCGTTATCGCAATAGTGACTATAAGGCTGGTGATAAGCTCAATAAGTTTGTTGAAAAGAATGCTCACGAAACAGCAGAGCGTCAACGAGATCACTATGATTATTGGTATCGTATTCTAGATGAAAAAGGGCGTGAAAAGCTTTATCGAAATATCTTGCTTTATGATGCCTATAAATTTGGAACTGATAATACTAAAGGAAAGGCTACAAAAGTAGCAGATTTTGATAGTCCAAATCCTGCAATGAAACATTTCTTTGGACCTGTTGGAAATAATGTTGGACATAATCAACACGGTGCTTATGCTACAGGGGATGCCGTTTATTATATGGGTTATCGTATGTTGGATAAGGATGGAGCTATCACTTATACTCATGAAATGACGCACGATTCAGATCAGGACATTTATCTAGGTGGATATGGCAGAAGAAGTGGACTGGGACCAGAGTTCTTCGCCAAAGGATTGCTACAAGCGCCAGACCATCCAGATGATGCGACCATTACCATTAACTCAATCTTGAAACATTCAAAATCTGATAGTACAGAAGGACAACGATTACAAATACTCGATCCAACTACGAGATTTAAAGACGCAACAGATCTTCAGAACTACGTCCACAATATGTTCGATGTTATTTATATGCTAGAATATCTTGAAGGTAAATCTATCACAGAGAAACTTACTGATTATCAGAAAATGGAAGCTCTTAGAAAAATTGAGAACAAGTATGTAGAAGATCGTGAAGATGGAAATAAGGTTTACGCAACAAATGTAGTCAAAGATTTGACAGTAGAAGATGCTAAAAAACTGACAAGCTTTGAGAGTTTGATTGATAATAACATCCTTTCAGCTCGTGAATACAAGTCTAAAGAATACGAAAGAAATGGCTACTTCACTATTAAGTTATTTGCACCAATTTATGCAGCATTAAGTAGTGATATAGGAACACCAGGTGACCTGATGGGACGTCGTATAGCCTATGAACTACTAGCTGCTAAAGGCTTTAAAGATGGTATGGTACCATATATCTCAAACCAATACGAAGAAGAAGCCAAACAAAATGGTAAAAAGATAACTATTTATGGTAAAGAACGCGGATTGGTGACAGATGACTTGGTTTTGAAAAAGGTATTTAACGGTCAATATAAAACTTGGACAGAATTCAAGAAAGCTATGTACAAAGAACGCCAAGATAAGTTTGGACAATTAAATACAGTGTCATTTAAGGATCCATCAATTCCTTGGTATATTCGCGGAACAAAAACTATCAATAGCGTGACTGAATTACAGAAATTAATGGATGAAGCTGTTCGTAAGGATGCAGAAGATAATCGTTATTCTTGGTATAACTATAATCCAGAATATGATAGTGCGGTTCATAAGTTGAAGAGAGCAATCTTTAAAGCCTATCTTGACCAAACCGATGATTTTAGAAGTTCAATTTTTGAGAATAAAAAATAGTGTTTACTATTAGGAAATAAAAATTGAATGTAGAGAATTAGAATTGTCATTATTAAAAAAGATAAATTTTCCATTCGGAAAATAAAATGTATTGTTGGTTCGGTGTTACTCGGAAGTGTCTTGGTTGCACCGTAACCGTCCAATAGCGAAGTATATTGAAAAATCTCCAGACTAGGGAACTCACGGATAGTTCCTAATCTGGAGATTTCGGCTCTTTGTCAACTGTAGTGGGTTGAAGTCAGCTAAGCTCGAGAAAGGACACATTTCGTCCTTTCTTTTGTGTAACCGCCCAATAACGA
>NZ_VMLT01000101.1:0-1886 GCF_013276815.1 Streptococcus sp. 1055
TTCCAGATGCATACTCACGCGGACGTATCATCGGTGTTTATGCACGTCTTGCTCTTTACGGTGCAGACTACTTGATGCAAGAAAAAGTAAACGACTGGAACGCAATCGAAGAAATTGATGAAGAAACAATCCGTCTTCGTGAAGAAATCAATCTTCAATACCAAGCATTGCAACAAGTTGTTCGCTTGGGTGACCTTTACGGAGTTGACGTTCGCAAACCAGCGATGAACGTTAAAGAAGCAATCCAATGGGTTAACATCGCCTTCATGTCTGTCTGCCGTGTCATCAACGGTGCTGCTACATCTCTAGGACGTGTGCCAATCGTATTGGACATCTTTGCAGAACGTGACCTTGCTCGTGGTACATTTACTGAATCAGAAATCCAAGAATTCGTTGATGATTTCGTTATGAAACTTCGTACAGTTAAATTTGCTCGTACAAAAGCTTATGACCAATTGTACTCAGGTGACCCAACCTTCATCACAACTTCTATGGCTGGTATGGGTAACGACGGTCGTCACCGTGTTACTAAGATGGACTACCGTTTCTTGAACACTCTTGACAACATCGGTAACTCTCCAGAGCCAAACTTGACAGTTCTTTGGACTGACAAATTGCCATACAACTTCCGTCGCTACTGTATGCACATGAGCCACAAACACTCTTCTATCCAATACGAAGGTGTAACAACAATGGCTAAAGACGGATATGGTGAAATGAGCTGTATCTCATGCTGTGTGTCTCCACTTGACCCAGAAAATGAAGAACAACGCCACAACATCCAGTACTTCGGTGCGCGTGTAAACGTATTGAAAGCCCTTCTTACTGGTTTGAACGGTGGTTACGACGATGTTCACAAAGACTACAAAGTATTTGACATCGAACCAATCCGTGACGAAGTTCTTGAATTTGAATCAGTTAAAGCTAACTTTGAAAAATCTCTTGACTGGTTGACTGACACTTACGTAGATGCTTTGAACATCATCCACTACATGACTGATAAGTACAACTACGAAGCTGTTCAAATGGCCTTCTTGCCAACTAAACAACGTGCAAACATGGGATTCGGTATCTGTGGATTTGCTAACACTGTTGATACATTGTCAGCTATCAAATACGCTACAGTTAAACCAATCCGTGATGAAAATGGCTACATCTACGATTACGAAACAATCGGTGAATACCCACGTTGGGGTGAAGATGACCCACGTTCAAACGAATTGGCAGAATGGTTGATCGAAGCTTACACTACTCGTCTACGTAGCCACAAACTTTACAAAGACGCAGAAGCTACTGTATCACTTTTGACAATCACATCTAACGTTGCTTACTCTAAACAAACTGGTAACTCACCAGTCCACAAAGGTGTATACCTCAACGAAGATGGTTCTGTGAACTTGTCTAAACTTGAATTCTTCTCACCAGGTGCTAACCCATCTAACAAAGCTAAAGGTGGATGGTTGCAAAACTTGAACTCACTTTCTAGCCTTGACTTTAGTTATGCAGCTGATGGTATCTCATTGACTACACAAGTATCACCTCGCGCTCTTGGTAAGACTCGTGATGAACAAGTTGATAACTTGGTAACAATCCTTGATGGTTACTTTGAAAACGGTGGACAACACGTTAACTTGAACGTTATGGACTTGAACGATGTTTACGAAAAGATCATGTCAGGTGAAGATGTTATCGTACGTATCTCTGGATACTGTGTAAACACTAAATACCTCACTCCAGAACAAAAAACTGAATTGACACAACGTGTCTTCCACGAAGTTCTTTCAATGGATGACGCCTTGGATGCATTGAGCTAATCAAGTTCTTGAATAATGAAATAAGGAACCCTCGGTCAAACGACTGAGGGTTGTTTTTGTCTCCCGAAAACC
>NZ_VMLT01000102.1:0-7888 GCF_013276815.1 Streptococcus sp. 1055
CTAGCTTTCTAGTTTGCTCTTTGATTTTCATTGAGTATAAATCAGCCATAAAGAAAACCTATCACAGATATAGATATCATATAATGGCGTAAATGGTCTTTTTCTGTTAAGATTATAAGGTATTCTATTTTGGAGGAAATGACATGAAAAAAATCGTTAAATACTCATCTCTTGCTGCTTTAGGGCTTGTTGCTGCAGGTGTTTTAGCAGCTTGCTCAGGTGGTGCTAAGAAAGAAGGAGAAGCAGCTAGCAAGAAAGAAATTATCGTTGCAACCAATGGCTCGCCAAAACCATTTATCTATGAAGAAAATGGCGAATTGACTGGTTACGAGATTGAAGTCGTTCGCGCTATCTTTAAAGACTCTGACAAGTATGATGTCAAATTTGAAAAGACAGAATGGTCAGGTGTATTTGCTGGTCTTGACGCTGACCGTTACAATATGGCTGTCAACAATCTGAGCTACACTAAAGAACGTGCGGAAAAATACCTTTATGCCGCACCAATTGCCCAAAACCCTAATGTCCTTGTAGTGAAGAAAGATGACTCTAGTATCAAGTCTCTCGCTGATATCGGTGGAAAATCGACGGAAGTCGTTCAAGCCACTACCTCAGCTAAGCAGTTAGAAGCATACAACGCTGAACACCCGGACAACCCAACTATCCTTAACTATACTAAGGCAGACTTCCAACAAATCATGGTACGTTTGAGCGATGGCCAATTTGACTATAAGATTTTTGATAAAATCGGTGTTGAAACAGTAATCAAGAACCAAGGTTTGGACAACTTGAAAGTTATCGAACTTCCAAGTGACCAACAACCGTACGTTTACCCACTTCTTGCTCAAGGTCAAGATGAGTTGAAATCATTTGTAGACAAACGCATTAAAGAACTCTACAAAGATGGAACGCTTGAAAAATTGTCTAAACAATTCTTCGGAGACACTTACCTACCGGCAGAAGCTGATATTAAATAATTTCTTGAAATCATCCATTCTGAATAAGATGGGTGATTTCTCAGTTCTTAGATATATAGTTTTAAACTATATATCTGACTATCTAATAACAATTTGTGAAATAAAACAAAGTATGAGATACTAGTACGGTATTATTTTTAAGGAGAAAGAATCATGAAAATCAAAAAATGGCTTGGTCTAGCAGCCCTTGCTACAGTCGCAGGTTTGGCTCTTGTAGCTTGCGGAAACTCAGAAAAGAAAGCAGACAATGCAACAACTATCAAAATCGCAACTGTTAACCGTAGCGGTTCTGAAGAAGCTCGTTGGGATAAAGTTCAAGAATTGGTTAAGAAAGACGGAATCACTTTGGAATTTACAGAGTTCACAGACTACTCACAACCAAACAAGGCAACTGCTGATGGCGAAGTAGACTTGAACGCTTTCCAACACTATAACTTCTTGAACAACTGGAACAAAGAAAACGGGAAAGACCTTGTAGCGATTGCTGATACTTACATCTCTCCAATCCGCCTTTACTCAGGTTTGAATGGAAGTGACAACAAGTACACTAAAGTAGAAGACATCCCAGCAAACGGAGAAATCGCTGTACCGAACGATGCTACAAACGAAAGCCGTGCGCTTTACTTGCTTCAATCAGCTGGCTTGATTAAATTGGACGTTTCAGGAACTGCTCTTGCAACAGTTGCTAACATCAAAGAAAATCCAAAGAACTTGAAAATCACTGAATTGGATGCTAGCCAAACAGCTCGTTCATTGTCATCAGTTGACGCTGCTGTTGTAAACAATACCTTCGTTACAGAAGCAAAATTGGACTACAAGAAAGCACTTTTCAAAGAACAAGCTGATGAAAATTCAAAACAATGGTACAACATCATCGTTGCGAAAAAAGATTGGGAAACATCACCAAAAGCTGATGCTATCAAGAAAGTGATCGCAGCTTACCATACAGATGAAGTGAAAAAAGTTATCGAAGAAACATCAGACGGTTTGGATCAACCAGTTTGGTAATAAGAAACAGGGAGGTGGGAGAGAGAATTCCACCTCTTGCTTTTGTATAGAGCATGGATTGTAAAGAAGACTATAGTTTCATAGAAAGGTAGAGAGAATATGGTTTTTCCTAGTGAACAAGAACAGATTGAAAAATTTGAAAAGGATCATGTAGCCCAGCATTATTTTGAGGTTTTGCGTACCTTGATTTCTAAGAAGTCGGTCTTTGCCCAGCAGGTTGGACTTAAGGAAGTCGCAAACTATCTGGGTGAGATTTTCAAGCGTGTGGGGGCTGAAGTGGAGATTGATGAGACTTACACGGCGCCTTTTGTCATGGCGCATTTCAAGAGTTCACGTCCAGATGCCAAGACCCTGATTTTCTATAACCACTATGACACTGTGCCAGCGGACGGAGATCAGGTCTGGACAGAGGATCCCTTTACGCTTTCGGTGCGCAATGGTTTCATGTATGGACGTGGGGTTGATGACGACAAGGGTCATATCACAGCTCGTTTGAGTGCTTTGAGAAAATACATGCAGCACCACGATGACCTGCCTGTCAATATCAGTTTTATCATGGAGGGAGCGGAGGAATCGGCTTCGACAGACCTGGATAAGTATTTGGAAAAGCATGCGGATAAACTCCGTGGGGCGGATTTGTTGGTCTGGGAACAAGGAACCAAAAATGCCTTGGAACAGCTGGAAATTTCTGGTGGAAATAAGGGGATTGTGACCTTTGATGCCAAGGTGAAAAGTGCTGATGTGGATATCCACTCGAGTTATGGTGGGGTTGTGGAATCAGCTCCTTGGTATCTCCTCCAAGCCTTACAGTCTCTTCGTGCTGCGGATGGCCGTATCTTGGTTGAAGGTTTGTACGAAGAAGTACAAGAGCCAAATGAACGAGAAATGTCCTTGGTGGACACTTACGCTCAACGCAATCCAGGGGAAATCAGCCAGATTTATGGTTTGGAATTGCCTCTCTTACAAGAGGAGCGTGCAGCCTTTCTAAAACGTTTCTTTTTTGAACCAGCTCTTAATATCGAAGGGATTCAGTCAGGTTATCAAGGGCAAGGGGTTAAGACTATTTTGCCAGCAGAAGCTAGCGCTAAGTTAGAAGTTCGTTTGGTTCCTGGTCTAGAACCGCATGATGTTCTGGAAAAAATTCGGAAACAGCTAGACAAAAATGGCTTTGATAAGGTAGAATTATACTATACCTTGGGAGAGATGAGCTATCGAAGCGATATGAGCGCACCAGCCATTCTCAATGTGATCGAGTTGGCCAAGAAATTCTATCCACAGGGCGTTTCAGTCTTGCCGACGACAGCGGGGACAGGACCTATGCATACGGTCTTTGATGCCCTAGAGGTGCCAATGGTGGCCTTCGGTCTAGGAAATGCCAACAGCCGAGACCACGGTGGAGATGAGAACGTGCGAATCGCCGATTACTACACCCATATTGAATTAGTAGAGGAGCTGATTAGAAGCTATGAGTAGAGATATTATCAAGTTAGATCAGATCGATGTGACTTTTCACCAAAAGAAGAGAACCATCACAGCGGTCAAGGATGTGACCATTCACATCCAAGAAGGGGATATTTACGGAATTGTTGGATATTCTGGAGCAGGGAAATCAACCCTTGTACGGGTGATTAATCTCTTGCAAAAGCCATCTGCAGGGAAAATTACCATTGACGATGATGTGATTTTTGATGGCAAGGTGGCCTTGACGGCAGAGCAGTTACGTCGTAAACGTCAAGATATCGGGATGATTTTCCAGCATTTTAACCTGATGAGCCAGAAGACTGCAGAGGAGAATGTAGCCTTTGCCCTTAAACACTCTGGACTCAGCAAGGAAGAAAAGAAGGCTAAAGTAGCTAAGTTGTTGGACTTGGTTGGCTTGGCGGATCGTGCTGAAAACTACCCTTCACAACTATCTGGAGGGCAAAAACAGCGTGTAGCCATTGCGCGTGCCTTGGCAAATGATCCAAAAATCTTGATTTCAGACGAGTCAACTTCTGCCCTTGATCCGAAGACAACCAAGCAGATTTTGGCCTTGTTGCAAGATTTGAACCAAAAATTAGGCTTGACTGTTGTCTTGATTACGCATGAAATGCAGATTGTCAAAGACATTGCCAACCGTGTGGCGGTTATGCAGGATGGGCATTTGATTGAAGAGGGTAGTGTGCTTGAAATCTTCTCAGACCCTAAACAACCTTTGACTCAAGACTTTATCTCAACAGCTACAGGTATTGACGAAGCCATGGTCAAAATCGAGAAGCAAGAAATCGTGGAACACTTGTCTGAAAACAGTCTCTTGGTGCAACTCAAGTACGCTGGAGCTTCAACAGACGAGCCACTTTTGAATGAATTGTACAAGCATTACCAAGTAATGGCTAATATTCTCTATGGGAATATCGAAATTCTCGATGGTACTCCTGTTGGAGAATTGGTGGTGGTCTTGTCAGGTGAAAAAGCAGCCTTGGCAGGTGCCCAAGAAGCCATTCGTCAAGCAGGTGTACAACTAAAAGTATTGAAGGGAGTACAGTAAGATGGAATCATTGATTCAAACCTATTTACCAAATGTCTATAAAATGGGTTGGGCTGGTCAGGCAGGCTGGGGAACGGCTATCTACTTAACTCTTTATATGACAGTTCTTTCCTTCATTATCGGAGGCTTCTTGGGGCTAGTGGCAGGTCTCTTTCTCGTCTTGACAGCGCCAGGTGGTGTCTTGGAGAATAAAGTCGTCTTCTGGATTTTAGATAAGATTACTTCCATTTTCCGTGCGGTACCATTTATCATTCTCTTGGCAGTCTTGTCACCCTTCTCTCATCTAATCGTAGGAACAAGCATTGGTCCAAATGCAGCTATCGTACCCCTATCTTTTGCAGTCTTTGCCTTCTTTGCCCGTCAAGTGCAGGTTGTCTTGGCTGAGCTAGATGGTGGTGTCATTGAGGCGGCTCAAGCTAGCGGAGCGACTTTCTGGGACATCGTGGGTGTTTACCTATCAGAAGGTCTTCCAGACTTGATCCGCGTGACAACTGTGACCTTGATTTCTCTTGTTGGGGAAACAGCTATGGCTGGTGCGGTTGGAGCCGGCGGTATTGGTAACGTAGCCATCGCTTATGGATTTAACCGTTACAATCACGATGTGACTATCTTGGCAACCATCATTATCATTTTGATTATCTTTGCAATCCAATTCTTGGGAGATTTCTTGACTAAGAAATTGAGCCATAAATAAAGAGAATTAGGCAATCTGTACATCATTCATAGGAGTTATCGTTATAGTCAAGACTTAAAATTCTCTGTACTGGTTGCTATCAACCGTTACTTTTATGAGTAAAAGAGTTAAGAATTGTGGGGAGTCAATATGCAAAATCTGGGAGAAGTTTTTAAAGAATTGAGAAAGAGCCGGAATGTATCTCTACAGGAGGCGACGGGAGGAGAGTTTACTTATTCCATGTTGAGCAAATTTGAGCGTGGAGAAGCAGACCTATCATCTATGAAATTGATTACTGCCTTAGATAACATCCACTCTGATTTGAATGAATTTATGTACTTGGTACGTGGTTTTTCTCAGAAAAAGGTTCTGGCTTTTCAAGAAAATCTTTGGGATCTATATGACAGAGAAGGGATTGATTCTCTCCATTCCTTGTATGAAGAGATGACTCAAAAGTATAGGTCAAGTGGTGAAACAAGCTATCTTTTACAAATGATTCGTATCAAAAGCCTTCTTGTGTTTTTTGATTCAAAAATAAGGGCAACGGATGAAGAACTGACTTTTCTCTATGACTATTTTTTTACTATTGACATCTGGGGAAATTATGAATTGGAACTATTTTCAACGATTTCTACTTTGTTTCCTCTGCCCCTCTATTTTAAATATTCTAGGGAGATGTTACAAAAGACGGATTTATTAGGCTCTTTACCTAGTAACAAAGTTGGTATTGACACCATTTTAATTAATGGACTCTTTAAAGCGATAGAGGAAAAGGATAAATTAAAAGCAGATTATTTTATCTTTCAGATTGAAAAACGAGAATTGCCAGAATCTCAAGCTTATCTTAAAATCATTTATATGATTGCTAAAGGGTATTATGATACTATTTTTAATGTAAAAAATAAGGGTCTTGAGAAAATCCAGAGAGGCATTACAATCTTACAAGATTTAGAGTATGTAGATGGTGCAAGATACTATGAAAACTATTTTGCAAATCAGCTTTCAAATAAAGATTTGTAATATATTCTCGTTACATCGACTGATGAAAAATAAATGGATTTGTAGATGGAGTGATAAATAGCAGTATCTAGGAGCTAGAGTTCCTATTTTCAGAAAAAATATATTACAAAAAAGTGGGGAGTCCCGCTTTTTTTGTTATACTGGCTTCAATAGAATACTCTTTGAAATATGGAGAAAGGCCTGTTATGAAACTATTCTTAAGACATCATTTATTTAGAATACTGACCTTATCGAGGTTTTTGAGCTCAAGTGGAGCTTATATTTATAATCTGGTATTTATCGTTTATGCTGCGAGTCTACCCTTTAAAAATATAGCTGTATTTATGGCGAATATGATTACGATTTTACCTTTCCTATTTACTTTTTATGTTGGGATTAAGGCGGATCATACTCGGAATAAAGCAGGGACAATTATCTGGGTTGGTTGTGTGCAAAGTCTCCTATTTCTTTTGATTGCTAGTGTGATTCATGATCAGAACTTCGTAACGTTTGCTGTTATCTGTATGGTTAATATCTGTTCGGATATTTTATCAGATTATACAGCAGGCCTTCGTATGCCGATTATCCAGCATAATATTTCGGAAGATAAGCTCTATGAAGCTTATTCCTTTACTCAGTTTGTCTCCTATTTATCAAATCTAGGAGGTCAAGCCTTAGGAGTGTGGTTACTCACAACCAGCAATCAAAATTTTTCTTTTGTTGCAATTGTGAATGCTGGCTTCTTTTTACTATCTTCTCTTATTTTGTTCAAAAATAGAAGAGAATTGACGTATTTGTCTGTAACGGTAGAGAATGAGTCGATTAGTTTACTTCAACAAGTTAAGGCAATCTATGCGGACATGGATGATATCTTTAGGCAAAGAGAAAGTAAATCTTTGTTTAAAATGATCCTTGTCATTTTGGTAATGAATACTTTGGGAGGAGCTGTTGGAGGTATTTATCACTTTTACTTATTAGACCATACTATCTATCATCTCAGCTATGCTCAAGCCCTATTTTTAATTGAATGTGTTAGCTTGGGAGGAGCTATTCTTGGTAGCCTAACCCCCAATGATTATTTTGGGAAATTGTCGTTTTCAAGTTTGCTATCGCTCAATGCAAGTCTGTTTGTCTTGCTTGCTACTGCTAATATTTTAGATTTTTCTCCTCTAGTAGGTGTTGCCTGCTTAACCTTTGTTATGTATTTGATGTCGAAATCAATGCCTAAATTAGATACTCTGTTATTGTCTAATTTGAGCGCGGATGTATTAGCTCGAAGTAATAATCTCTTGAGTATGATTGTTTCCCTAACATTACCTTTGGGGATGTCTGTATTTTCCTTCTTAGCTTTGCAAGATATCAGGCTTTGTTGGTGGGTATTTTTGGTAGTGAGTGTGATAGGGTTGATTTTATCACTAGAAAAAAGAAGTTTTTCAGGTAAAAAAGTTTAACCTAGGCAAATCAGGCTTACTAGAAGGTCTTCCAGATTTGATTCGTGTGACGACTGTAACCTTGATTTCCCTTGTTGGGGAAACAGCTATGGCTGGTGCGGTTGGAGCTGGCGGTATTGGTAACGTAGTCATCGCTTATGGATTTAACCGCTACAATCACGATAAAACTATCTTGGCAACCATCATTATCATTTTGATTATCTTTAAATTCATACTCAATGAAAATCAAAGAGCAAAGTAGGAAACTAGCCGCAGG
>NZ_VMLT01000103.1:0-3263 GCF_013276815.1 Streptococcus sp. 1055
TTACCACATCATTGGTGATGCAAATGACCAATGGTGCTTTTTCTTTTAATAATTTTAAACTTGTCATATTGAATTCCTTCCTTTTCACTTTATACGATCTACTGATTTCGGTTTATCTCTATCTTTCGTTAAGAAATTTTTCAGTTACATTGAATGATTTATACTCAATGAAAATCAAAGAACAAACTAGGAAGCTAACCGCAGGTTGCTCAAAGCACTGCTTTGAGGTTGCAGATAGAACACCATACCTACGGCAAGGTGAAGCTGACGTGGTTTGAAGAGATTTTCGAAGAGTATTAACTCATCAAATTTGTAAATATCATGAACCTTCTCTAGGCATCATAACCAATATCAAAAAAGGCTAATTCTAAAGCGACCGCTTGATTCCAGCGTTGCTGAAGTTCTGTCAAATCTTCTCGACCTTTTCCGACACGATTGAGTTCGTCAACCAGAAATTGAACCCACTCTGCAAAGAAAGGACCTCTGTGGAGATTGATCCATTCCGAATGAATATAGGCTTCAGGAAGAGCCAAAGCTTTAGAACCCCAGTCTAAATAGAGTCCTTCTGCAATGACTAGCATGACCAAAAGATGGGCATAATCTGATGAAGCCACTGCCGAGTACATTAGATCCTGAAAGGCTTTTGTTACAGGGTGCAAGCTCACTTCTAGATAGTCATTCTCAGATACGTTTAACTCTTTGAAAGCCTTTTGGAAATAGCCATCTTCATCTGCTTCAAGAAAGCCTAGTTGTTTGGCAAAACGAAGCTTGGATTCAAGCTGGTCTGCGTGGGCTACGCAGGAACCCAACATGGATAAGAAGGCATCAAAGAAGTGATAATCTTGAATCAGGTAGTCTTTTAAGGCCTTATTCTCAATTGTCCCTGCAAAAAGTTCCTTAACAAAACGATGATTGATTGCAGCCTGCCAATCCTTCTGACTGCTTTTTAATAATTCTCCAACAGTCAAACCTGGCTGAAATGTATAAACCTGTGTTTCCATATTTACTTCTCCTCTCTTTACTTGTTAGTAATTAATAAAACACCAAGAAATACCAAGTAAAATCGTAATTCCACTTGATCCTTTTAAAGAACATCGAGGGCATTTGCAGAGAGCTACCTAAACAAGCCTACCCAGTTTTATATAAACAAAAAAACTCCAATTACAATCAAGAATTAGAGTTGACTTACAAGATTAGACCGTTCATTTCACCATACGAAAAAAACTGTTCACATTTCCCTTCGCCAGTCTTAACTGTATCAGGTTCAATGGGTATCATCTCAGCCTAAAGCACCCCAAATGTCTCTATTATTTAATTACTAGACCATTATAACAGAAATTGAAAGCCCTAGCAAGATATTTGACCGAAAAATATCTTTATATAGTTTTTGATAGCGATTTATTCTTCCAATACACGAAGAAAAACCTCCACATTCAGTGGAGGCAATCTCTTTTATCAATACAATTTTAAGTCACGAGGGTCAACTGGGAAGGTTGGGTTGTATGGGTTGTGACGAAGTTTGAAGTGTTTGACATCTTCAATGGTCTGAGTTCCAGACAATTGCATAACTGTCTTCAATTCCGCATTCAAGTGTTCAAAGACTTGACGCACACCAACACTACCACCAAGAGCCAAACCATAAATAGCAGGGCGACCAATAGCTACCAAGTCTGCTCCTGAAGCCAAGGCTTTAAAGACGTGTTGACCACGACGAACACCAGAGTCAAAGACAATTGGCACACGTCTATCAACTGCTTCTGCCACTTCTTGAAGCGAGTCAAAAGCAGCTGGTCCACCGTCGATTTGACGACCACCGTGGTTGGTGACCCAGATACCAGAAGCTCCCGCAGCAAGCGAACGCTCAACGTCCTCACGGCATTGTGGTCCCTTGACATACACAGGAAGACCAGAGTATTCAGCGATAAATTCTACATCGCGTGGAGACAAGCGTTGTTTAGCTGATTTGTAAACAAAGTCCATTGATTTACCAGCACCTTCTGGCAGGTATTCTTCAACAATCGGCATGCCAACTGGGAAGACAAACCCATTACGCTTATCAACCTCACGATTACCCCCTACAGTAGCATCTGCCGTCAAGACAATCGCTTTATAACCTTCAGCCTTCACACGGTCCATGATGTGGCGGTTGATACCGTCATCCTTACTAAAGTAAAATTGGAACCAATGAGGTGTCCCTTGAAGGGCTTCAGAAATCTCTGGAAGGTCAACAGTAGAGTAAGAACTAGTTGTATAAAGAGAACCAAACTCATGCACACCACGCGCAGTCGCCACTTCACCTTGTTCATTTGCCAATTTATGAGCCGCAACAGGCGCCATAATGATTGGTGAAGACAATTTTTCACCTGCAAATTCAATCTCTGTACTTGGATTTTCTACATTGCAAAGTGTATGAGGCACGATGAGCTTGTGGTTAAAGGCACGGATGTTTTCACGTAAAGTGAATGTATCTTCCGCCCCACTGGCGATATAGCCAAAGGCTGCTTTAGGAATCACTTGTTGCGCCATTGGCTCCAAATCATAGGTATTGATGAAATCTACATGACCTTCTGCATTGCTTGTTTTGTATGACATAAACTGTCCTCCTTGATTAAGTAAGCGTTTGCTTTTTACTATACATCTATAATAACTCTTTTTTCAATCATTTTCAAGAGTTTTGCTTAAAAACCACCTTATTTTTTCATACAATATACTATCCCTACTTTCCTTAAACTCTAAACTTTAGTCTATATTAAGCGAATCGTTGAGATTTTTTACTTCCAGGCATTTGAACTACTTTTTTATTTGCTAATTCTATCTACTAATACTATAAAAAAACAAGTGAATAAGACACCAGAACATCCTCTAATAGGGTCTATGGACTTATATCAGTCATTTAGTTTTAAAAAGCGTTCCAACTTTTTCAAGATAGCCCAAGCTTGCTCAATAGGATTCAAATCTGGTGAATAAGGCGGTAGAGGTAAGAAAAAGTGTTTATCTTGGATGCAGAGTTCATCCAAAATGTTCTTGGGATCAAAACTAGCATTGTCCATGATAATAACATGAGGTGTTTTCAAAGCAGGTAGGAGTTGCGTTTTGAACCACTCCACAAAGAAATCGCTTGTCCTGCTGTTCTTGTAAATCATGGGAGCTATAAACTCTCCGTCTACTTGTCCTGCAACAATTGAAGTTCGCTCAAAACGACGTCCGCTAATCTTTTCATAGACTTTCTCCCCTCTAGGAGCCCCTGCATAAGGACGATAGAG
>NZ_VMLT01000104.1:0-29086 GCF_013276815.1 Streptococcus sp. 1055
CAGCTTCGCCTTGCCGTAGGTATGTGATACTGACTCTGTAAGTTCTATCCACAACCTCAAAACAGTGTTTTGAGCAGCCTGCGGCTAGTTTCCTAGTTTGCTCTTTGATTTTCATTGAGTATTAGGAAAAAGGAGATGAAGATGAAATTTGGGAAACGTCACTATCGTCCGCAGGTGGATCAGATGGACTGCGGTGTAGCTTCATTAGCTATGGTTTTTGGCTACTATGGTAGTTATTATTCTTTGGCTCACTTGCGAGAATTGGCTAAGACGACTATGGATGGGACGACGGCTTTGGGCTTGGTCAAGGTGGCAGAGGAAATTGGTTTTGAGACGCGAGCCATTAAGGCGGATATGACGCTCTTTGACTTGCCAGATTTGACTTTTCCTTTTGTTGCCCATGTTCTTAAGGAAGGAAAATTGCTCCACTACTATGTGGTGACTGGGCAGGATAAGGATAGCATTCATATTGCCGATCCAGATCCTGGGGTGAAATTGACCAAACTGCCACGTGAGCGTTTTGCGGAAGAATGGACAGGAGTGACTCTTTTTATGGCACCTAGTCCAGACTACAAGCCTCATAAGGATCAAAAGAATGGTCTGCTCTCTTTTATCCCTATATTAGTGAAGCAGCGTGGCTTGATTGCCAATATCGTTTTGGCAACACTCTTGGTAACCTTGATTAACATTGTGGGTTCTTATTATCTGCAGTCTATCATTGATACCTATGTGCCAGATCAGATGCGTTCGACGCTTGGGATTATTTCTATTGGGCTGGTTATCGTCTATATTCTCCAGCAGATTTTGTCTTACGCTCAGGAGTATCTCTTACTTGTTTTGGGGCAACGCTTGTCGATTGATGTGATTTTGTCCTATATCAAGCATGTTTTTCACTTGCCCATGTCCTTTTTTGCGACACGTCGGACAGGGGAAATCGTTTCTCGTTTTACAGATGCTAACAGTATTATCGATGCGCTGGCTTCGACCATCCTTTCGATTTTCCTAGATGTGTCAACGGTTGTCATTATTTCCCTTGTTTTATTTTCACAAAATACCAATCTCTTTTTCATGACCTTATTGGCGCTGCCTATCTACACAGTGATTATCTTTGCTTTTATGAAGCCGTTTGAAAAGATGAATCGGGACACCATGGAAGCCAATGCGGTTCTGTCTTCTTCTATCATTGAGGACATCAACGGTATTGAGACTATCAAGTCTTTGACCAGTGAAAGTCAGCGTTACCAAAAGATTGACAAAGAATTTGTGGATTATCTGAAGAAATCCTTTACCTATAGTCGGGCAGAGAGTCAGCAAAAGGCTCTGAAAAAAGTTGCCCATCTCTTGCTCAATGTCGGCATTCTCTGGATGGGGGCTATTCTGGTCATGGATGGCAAGATGAGTTTGGGGCAGTTGATTACCTATAATACCTTGCTTGTTTACTTTACCAATCCTTTGGAAAATATCATCAATCTGCAAACCAAGCTTCAGACAGCGCAGGTTGCCAATAACCGTTTAAATGAAGTGTATCTGGTAGCTTCGGAGTTTGAGGAGAAGAAAACAGTTGAGGATTTGAGCTTGATGAAGGGAGAGATGACTTTCAAGCAGGTTTACTATAAGTATGGCTATGGTCGAGATGTCTTGTCGGATATCAATTTGACCATTCTTCAAGGCTCTAAGGTGGCTTTTGTGGGGATTTCAGGGTCAGGTAAGACGACCTTGGCCAAGATGATGGTTAATTTTTACGACCCAAGTCAGGGAGAGATTAGTCTGGGTGGTGTCAATCTCAATCAGATTGATAAAAAAGCCCTGCGCCAGTACATTAACTATCTGCCTCAACAGCCCTATGTCTTTAACGGAACGATTTTGGACAATCTTCTTTTGGGAGCCAAGGAGGGGACGACACAGGAAGACATCTTACGGGCGGTTGAATTGGCAGAGATTCGGGAGGACATTGAGCGCATGCCACTGAATTACCAGACAGAGTTGACTTCGGATGGGGCAGGGATTTCAGGTGGTCAACGGCAGAGAATCGCTCTGGCGCGTGCTCTCTTGACAGATGCACCGGTCTTGATTTTGGATGAAGCGACCAGCAGTTTGGATATTTTGACTGAGAAGCGGATTGTCGATAATCTTATGGCTTTAGACAAGACCTTGATTTTCATCGCCCACCGCTTGACCATTGCTGAGCGGACAGAGAAGGTTGTTGTCTTGGATCAGGGCAAGATTGTTGAAGAAGGAAAGCATGCTGATTTGCTTGCACAGGGTGGCTTTTACGCCCATTTGGTGAATAGCTAGAAAGAGGAGAGGATGAAACCAGAATTTTTAGAAAGTGCGGAGTTTTATAATCGTCGTTACCATAATTTTTCCAGTCGGGTGATTGTCCCCATGTCCCTTCTGCTTGTGTTTTTACTTGGATTTGCAACATTTGCAGAGAAGGAGATGAGTTTGTCTACTAGAGCTACTGTCGAGCCTAGTCGTATCCTTGCAAATATCCAGTCAACTAGCAACAATCGTATTCTTGTCAATCATTTGGAAGAAAATAAGCTGGTTAAAAAGGGAGAACTGTTGGTTCAATATCAAGAAGGGGCAGAGGGTGTCCAAGCGGAGTCCTATGCCAGTCAGTTGGACATGCTCAAGGATCAAAAAAAGCAATTGGAGTATCTGCAAAAGAGCCTGCAAGAAGGGGAGAACCACTTTCCAGAGGAGGATAAATTTGGCTACCAAGCCACCTTTCGCGACTACATCAGCCAAGCAGGTAGTCTTAGGGCTAGTACATCGCAACAAAATGAGACCATCGCGTCCCAGAATGCAACAGCTAGCCAAACCCAAGCTGAAATCGGGAACCTCATCAGTCAAACAGAGGCTAAAATTCGCGATTACCAGACAGCTAAGTCAGCTATTGAAACAGGTGCTTCCTTGGCCAGTCAGAATCTAGCCTACTCTCTCTACCAGTCCTACAAGTCTCAGGGTGAGGAAAATCCGCAAGCTAAAGCTCAGGCTGTTGCGCAGGTTGAAGCGCAACTTTCTCAGTTAGAATCTAGTCTTGCTACTTACCGTGTTCAGTATGCAGGTTCAGGTACCCAGCAAGCCTACGCGTCTGGTTTAAGCAGTCAATTGGAGTCTCTCAAATCCCAACACTTGGCAAAGGTTGGTCAGGAATTGACCCTTCTAGACCAGAAAATCTTGGAAGCAGAGTCAGGTAAGAAGGTACAGGGAAATCTTTTAGACAAGGGGAAAATTACGGCGAGTGAGGATGGGGTACTTCATCTCAATCCTGAGACCAGTGATTCTAGCATGGTTGCAGAAGGTGCCTTACTAGCCCAACTCTATCCGTCCTTGGAAAAAGAAGGGAAAGCCAAACTTACAGCTTATCTCAGTTCGAAAGATGTAGCAAGGATCAAGGTCGGTGATTCTGTTCGCTATACTACGACTCATGATGCCAAGAATCAATTTTTCCTAGATTCTACTATTACAAGTATTGATGCGACAGCTACTAAGACTGAGAAAGGGAATTTCTTTAAAATCGAGGCGGAGACTAATCTAACTTCGGAGCAGGCTGAAAAACTTCGATATGGGGTGGAAGGTCGCCTGCAGATGATTACGGGCAAGAAAAGTTATCTGCGTTATTATTTGGATCAATTTTTGAACAAAGAGTAATGTTCGTGTTTTTAGAGTTAAATGATTTTAAAACTGTGAGAAAGATGTTTCTTGCAGTTTTTTCTTTATGATTTTTGACGTCACTACGCTATTTATTCGGTTAAATTCTTGTATTTTTTGGTTTTTTATGGTAGAATGTGCTCAAGTAATACGAAAGGCGAACTTTAAAATGTCAAAACAATTGATCTATTCGGGAAAAGCTAAAGATATCTATACAACAGAGGATGAAAATCTTATTATTTCAACTTACAAGGACCAGGCGACTGCTTTCAATGGTGTCAAGAAGGAGCAGATTGCAGGTAAGGGAGTCTTGAATAATCAGATTTCATCTTTTATTTTTGAGAAGTTAAATGCAGCTGGTGTAGCGACTCACTTTGTGGAGAAGCTTTCAGACACGGAGCAACTCAATAAAAAGGTTAAGATTATTCCTTTGGAAGTCGTGCTCCGAAACTACACGGCTGGTTCCTTTTCAAAACGTTTTGGTGTAGACGAAGGAATCGCATTTGAGACTCCGATTGTCGAATTTTACTATAAAAATGATGATTTGGATGACCCGTTTATCAATGACGAACATGTGAAATTCCTACAGATTGCGGATGACCAGCAAATCGCCTACTTGAAGGAAGAAACTCGTCGTATCAATGAACTTTTGAAGGTCTGGTTTGCTGAGATTGGCCTCAAGTTGATTGACTTTAAGCTAGAGTTCGGTTTTGACAAGGATGGCAAGATTATCTTGGCAGATGAATTTTCACCAGATAACTGTCGCTTGTGGGATGCGGATGGCAACCACATGGATAAGGATGTTTTCCGTAGAGGATTGGGAGAACTAACAGACGTTTACGAAGTGGTCTGGGAGAAGTTGCAAGGTTTGAAATAATCTGTTTGCAACGGAAAACCTTCGTCTCTCAACTAAAAGGACTCAGTTTGAAAAGGTTCCCCAGACCTTTTCACTCCGTAGGGGATTGGGAGAACTAACAGACGTTTACGAGATTGTCTGGGAAAAGTTGCAGGAATTGAAATAACAGCCTCAAGGCTGTTTGGGAACATTGCAAGAGCTTAAATAAAGGAATAAGAATTGATGGATAAACGTATTTTTGTTGAAAAAAAGGCTGATTTTCAGGTCAAGTCAGAGAGTTTGGTTAGAGAACTCCAGCATAGCTTGGGACTTTCAAGCTTGAAAAGTATTCGTATTGTGCAAGTGTATGATGTATTTGATTTGTCAGAGGACCTGTTTGCACCTGCAGAGAAACACATTTTCTCTGAGCAGGTGACAGACCATGTTTTGGACGAAGCGGCTGTGCAGGCGGATCTTGCCAACTATGCTTTCTTTGCGATTGAAAGCCTACCAGGGCAGTTTGACCAGCGTGCAGCATCTTCACAGGAAGCCTTGCTTTTACTAGGAAGTTCGAGTGATGTAACGGTTAATACAGCCCAACTTTACTTGGTGAATAAAGATATTGATGCGACTGAGTTGGAAGCGGTCAAGAACTATCTGCTCAACCCAGTTGATTCTCGTTTCAAGAACATCACAACAGGGATTGTCAAGCAGGAATTTTCAGAGTCAGACAAGACCATTCCGAAATTGACTTTCTTTGAAAGCTATACAGCAGAAGACTTTGCTCGCTACAAGGCTGAGCAAGGGATGGCCATGGAAGTGGATGATTTGCTCTTTATCCAAGACTATTTCAAGTCAATGGGGCGCGTGCCAACTGAGACGGAACTCAAGGTTTTGGACACTTACTGGTCTGACCACTGCCGTCACACGACTTTTGAGACTGAGTTAAAGCAGATTGATTTCTCAGCTTCTAAATTCCAAAAACAATTGCAGTCAACTTATGACAAGTATATTGCCATGCGTGATGAGTTGGGACGTACGGAAAAACCACAAACCTTGATGGATATGGCGACTATTTTCGGTCGTTATGAGCGTGCTAATGGACGTTTGGACGACATGGAAGTGTCTGATGAAATCAATGCTTGCTCAGTAGAAATCGAAGTGGACGTTGATGGTGTGAAAGAACCATGGCTCCTCATGTTTAAAAACGAAACCCACAATCACCCAACTGAGATTGAGCCATTTGGTGGGGCTGCTACTTGTATCGGTGGAGCCATTCGTGACCCATTGTCAGGTCGTTCATATGTCTACCAAGCTATGCGTATCTCAGGTGCGGGTGATATTACAGCACCGATTTCGGGAACGCGTGCTGGTAAATTGCCACAACAAGTTATTTCTAAAACAGCGGCTCATGGTTATTCTTCATATGGTAACCAGATTGGACTTGCGACGACCTATGTTCGTGAGTATTTTCACCCAGGCTTTGTAGCTAAACGCATGGAGCTTGGTGCCGTTGTTGGTGCGGCTCCCAAGGGCAATGTTGTCCGTGAAAAACCGGAAGCGGGTGATGTCATTATCCTTCTGGGAGGTAAGACTGGACGTGATGGTGTCGGTGGTGCGACAGGTTCTTCTAAAGTTCAAACAGTTGAGTCTGTAGAGACTGCTGGTGCTGAGGTTCAAAAAGGGAATGCTATCGAAGAACGCAAGATTCAACGCCTTTTCCGTAATGGCAATGTCACTCGTCTTATCAAGAAATCTAATGACTTTGGTGCTGGTGGAGTCTGTGTGGCTATCGGTGAATTGGCAGACGGTCTTGAAATCGACCTTAACAAGGTGCCTCTTAAATACCAAGGCTTGAATGGTACAGAAATTGCCATCTCTGAATCTCAAGAACGGATGGCAGTCGTGGTTCGTCCTGAGGACGTAGATGCCTTTGTTGGAGAATGTAACAAAGAGAATATTGACGCTGTTGTGGTTGCGACAGTGACGGAAAAACCAAATCTAGTCATGCACTGGAATGGTGAGACAATCGTGGACTTGGAACGTCGTTTCCTTGACACCAATGGTGTGCGCGTGGTCGTCGATGCTAAGGTTGTGGACAAGGATGTCAAACTCCCAGAAGAACGTCAAACATCTGCTGAAACCCTTGAAGCGGATACTCTTGAAGTCTTGTCTGATCTCAACCATGCGAGTCAAAAAGGATTACAGACTATCTTTGACTGTTCTGTCGGTCGTTCAACGGTCAATCACCCACTTGGTGGTCGCTACCAACTCACACCAACTGAGGCTTCTGTACAAAAATTGCCAGTTCAACATGGAGTAACTCATACTGCGTCAGTCATGGCTCAAGGTTTCAACCCATATGTAGCTGAATGGTCTCCATATCACGGTGCTGCCTATGCGGTGATCGAAGCAACTGCTCGTTTGGTGGCTGCTGGTGCCAACTGGTCTCAGGCTCGTTTCTCTTACCAAGAGTACTTCGAGCGCATGGATAAACAAGCAGAGCGTTTTGGTCAGCCAGTAGCAGCTCTCCTAGGATCTATCGAGGCACAAATTCAGCTTGGTTTGCCATCTATCGGTGGTAAGGACTCTATGTCTGGTACTTTTGAAGAATTGACAGTGCCACCAACCTTGGTAGCCTTTGGAGTGACGACGGCAGATAGCCGTAAGGTGCTTTCGCCAGAGTTCAAGAATGCTGGTGAAAACATCTACTACATCCCAGGCCAAGCCCTCTCTGCAGAGATTGATTTTGACTTGATTAAGAAAAATTTTACTCAGTTTGAAGCCATCCAAGCTGACCATAAAGTGACATCTGCATCAGCTGTCAAATACGGTGGTGTAGTTGAAAGTTTGGCACTTGCTACTTTTGGAAGTCATATCGGTGCAGAGGTAACCTTGCCTGAACTAGAAACGGCTTTGACAGCACAATTAGGTGGATTTGTCTTTACTTCTCCTGAAGAAATTGCTGGATTAGAGAAGATTGGACAAACGAAAGCAGCCTTTACACTGACTGTCAACGGTGTGAAGCTAGATGGACACAAGCTTGACAGTGCTTTCCAAGGCAAATTGGAAGAAGTTTACCCAACAGAGTTTGCCCAAGCTAAAGAACTAGCTGAAGTACCAGCTGTGGTATCAGATGTTGTGATTAAAGCCAAAGAAAAGGTTGAAAAACCTGTGGTTTACATCCCAGTCTTCCCAGGAACCAACTCAGAATATGACTCAGCCAAGGCCTTTGAGAAAGAAGGTGCAGAGGTTAACTTGGTGCCATTCGTGACACTCAATGAAGAAGCCATTGTCAAGTCAGTTGAAACCATGGTTGACAACATCGGTAAGGCTAACATTCTCTTCTTTGCAGGTGGATTCTCAGCTGCGGACGAGCCAGATGGATCCGCTAAGTTTATTGTCAACATCCTGCTCAATGAAAAAGTCCGTGTGGCTATTGACAGCTTTATTGCCCGTGGTGGCTTGATTATCGGTATCTGTAATGGATTCCAGGCCTTGGTCAAATCAGGTCTTCTTCCATACGGGAACTTCGAAGAGGCCAGCAGTACTAGCCCAACCCTCTTCTACAATGATGCCAACCAACACGTGGCCAAGATGGTGGAAACTCGCATTGCCAATACTAACTCACCATGGCTTGCTGGAGTGGAAGTTGGTGAGATTCATGCCATTCCTGTTTCGCACGGTGAAGGGAAGTTTGTCGTGACAGCTGAGGAATTTGCAGAGCTCCGTGACAATGGTCAAATCTTTAGCCAATATGTTGACTTTGACGGCAAACCAAGTATGGACTCTAAGTACAATCCGAATGGTTCTGTCCATGCCATCGAAGGAATTACCAGCAAGAACGGCCAAATCATCGGTAAGATGGGCCACTCAGAACGTTATGAGGAAGGTCTTTTCCAAAATATCCCAGGAAATAAAGACCAGCACCTGTTCGCGTCAGCGGTTAAATACTTTACTGGAAAATAAGACTTGCAGATTTTCTAATAGATAGTATCAATAATGTAAAAGTCATGTAGATCTAGGTCATGATGATTGCAAATGTTTTGTTTTGCGAGTGAAGGAGCTCCTACCGTATCATTCCGCTCTACTGAAGGAATGATACACAAATGAAAATTAGGTATAAAAATGACATACGAAGTAAAATCTCTTAATGAAGAATGTGGTGTTTTCGGTATCTGGGGACATCCAGATGCTGCTAAATTGACCTATTTTGGTCTCCACAGTCTTCAGCACCGTGGTCAGGAGGGGGCAGGAATCCTCTCCAATGATCAGGGACAATTGAAGCGCCATCGTGACATGGGGCTTTTATCAGAAGTCTTCAGAAATCCAGTTAATTTGGATAAATTGACAGGAACTAGTGCGATTGGTCATGTGCGTTATGCGACTGCTGGCGAAGCTTCTGTAGATAATATTCAGCCTTTCCTCTTCCGTTTTCACGATATGCAGTTTGGATTGGCTCATAATGGAAACTTGACCAATGCGGCCTCTCTCAAGAAAGAATTGGAACAAAGAGGCGCGATTTTCAGCGCGACTTCGGACTCGGAAATCTTGGCTCATCTCATTCGTCGCAGCCATAATCCGAACTTGATGGGCAAAATCAAGGAGGCACTCAGCCTAGTTAAAGGTGGTTTTGCCTATATCTTGCTGTTTGAGGACAAGTTGATTGCGGCTCTTGACCCCAATGGTTTCCGTCCGCTTTCTATCGGGAAAATGGCCAACGGAGCGGTGGTTATTTCCTCTGAGACCTGTGCTTTTGAGGTCATTGGTGCAGAGTGGATTCGTGATTTGAAGCCAGGTGAGATTGTGATTATTGATGACGAGGGCATTCAGTATGACAGCTATACAGATGATACTCAGTTAGCAATCTGTTCTATGGAGTATATCTATTTTGCCCGCCCTGATTCTAACATTCATGGTGTCAATGTCCATACGGCACGTAAACGTATGGGTGCCCAATTGGCGCGAGAATTCAAGCATGAGGCGGATATTGTAGTCGGTGTACCCAATTCTTCCCTCAGCGCAGCTATGGGATTTGCGGAAGAGTCTGGGCTACCAAATGAAATGGGCCTCATCAAGAACCAATACACCCAACGTACCTTTATCCAACCGACTCAAGAATTGCGGGAGCAAGGGGTGCGGATGAAACTCTCTGCTGTTTCAGGCGTTGTAAAAGGCAAGCGTGTGGTTATGATTGATGACTCTATTGTACGTGGAACAACCTCTCGTCGTATCGTTCAGCTCTTGAAAGAAGCTGGTGCGACTGAGGTTCACGTTGCCATTGGTAGTCCAGCGCTTGCTTATCCATGCTTCTACGGGATTGATATCCAGACCCGTCAGGAGCTAATTGCGGCCAATCATACTGTTGAAGAAACTCGCCAAATCATTGGTGCGGACAGTCTGACTTATCTTTCTGTTGAAGGGTTGATTGATTCAATTGGTATTGAAACGGATGCGCCAAATGGCGGTCTCTGTGTCGCTTACTTTGACGGTGATTACCCAACGCCTCTCTACGACTATGAAGAAGACTATCGTCGAAGTTTGGAAGAAAAGACCAGTTTTTACAAATAGATGACAGATTCTCCATTAAAGAAAAGGAATATAAAAATGACAAATAAGAATGCTTATGCTTCACGTCTCACTACTGACTAAAAGTTAAAGCATTTGTCAGTAGACGCTTTCTCCTATGGGACCAAAGCTAGAGACCTGACTAGTATTTTTAGATAAAATAATTGTTTATCTAAAAATACGTCGCAGTCTTTCCCAAAAAAAGAAAAGGAAAAATAAAATGGCAAATAAAAATGCGTACGCTCAATCTGGTGTGGATGTTGAAGCGGGTTATGAAGTTGTTGAACGGATTAAAAAGCACGTGGCTCGTACGGAGCGTGCAGGTGTCATGGGAGCTCTGGGAGGCTTTGGTGGTATGTTTGACCTTTCAAAAACAGGTGTCAAAGAACCTGTCTTGATTTCAGGAACTGATGGTGTCGGAACCAAGCTCATGCTGGCCATCAAGTACGACAAACACGATACCATCGGTCAGGACTGTGTGGCCATGTGTGTCAATGATATCATTGCTGCAGGTGCGGAGCCCCTCTATTTCCTTGACTATGTAGCAACAGGGAAGAATGAACCAGCTAAGCTAGAACAAGTTGTTGCTGGTGTGGCAGAGGGCTGTGTGCAGGCAGGCGCTGCCCTTATCGGTGGGGAAACAGCTGAAATGCCTGGCATGTATGGCGAAGATGACTATGATTTGGCTGGTTTTGCGGTCGGTGTGGCTGAAAAATCTCAAATCATTGACGGTTCAAAAGTGGCAGAGGGAGATGTTCTTCTTGGACTTGCTTCAAGTGGGATTCATTCCAATGGTTACTCTCTCGTTCGTCGTGTCTTTGCTGACTATACAGGTGAGGAAATCTTGCCAGAATTGGAAGGTAAGAAACTTAAGGAAGTTCTTCTTGAGCCGACTCGTATCTATGTCAAGGCTGTCTTACCACTCATCAAGGAAGGGTTGGTCAACGGCATTGCCCACATCACTGGTGGTGGCTTTATCGAAAATGTCCCTCGCATGTTTGCAGCTGACTTGGCTGCTGAGATTGAGGAAAGCAAAGTTCCAGTGCTTCCTATTTTCAAAGCTCTTGAAAAATATGGTAAAATCAAACATGAAGAAATGTTTGAAATCTTCAATATGGGTGTGGGGCTTATGCTGGCAGTTAGCCCTGAAAATGTAAGTCGTGTCAAGGAATTGTTGGATGAACCAGTCTATGAAATCGGTCGTATCGTCAAGAAAGAAAACGAAAGTGTCATCATCAAATGAAAAAAATAGCGGTTTTTGCCTCTGGTAATGGCTCAAATTTTCAGGTGATAGCGGAACAATTTCCAGTAGAGTTTGTCTTTTCAGACCATCGTGACGCCTATGTGCTCGAACGTGCAGACAAGCTCGGCGTTCTGTCCTATGCTTTTGAACTCAAGGAGTTTGAGAGCAAGGCAGACTACGAAGCAGCCATTGTCGAACTCTTGGAAGAGCACCAGATTGACTTGGTTTGTCTAGCAGGCTACATGAAAATTGTTGGGCCAACCTTATTGGCGACTTATGAAGGTCGGATTATCAACATTCATCCAGCCTACTTGCCAGAATTTCCAGGAGCTCATGGGATTGAGGATGCTTGGAATGCTGGCGTTGCTGAGAGCGGCGTGACCATTCATTGGGTGGATTCAGGTGTGGATACAGGAAAGGTTATCAAACAAGTGCGTGTGCCACGACTAGCTGATGATACGATTGACAGTTTTGAAACTCGCATTCATGAGGCAGAGTACAAGTTGTATCCGGAGGTGCTGGATAGTTTGGGAGTGGAGAGGAAGAAATGAATATTGATCACTACTATATGGAGTTAAAGAATAAGTTATCTAACAGACCAACCCTACTGGATAATACTAATGATTTTCTTTTTGTTTTAGTAAATACAGTGAAAGCTATGATAGAAAATACTGATAAAAGTCAGCTTTCAGAGTTAGATAAAATTTTAGATGGTGTCACAAGTCAAGAATTAAAACTTGCCTATGATTTCTGTCAAGGGAGATTCGGTCAAGCGGGTTTTTCTTATCGTAGGCACCCGAATTATTTTTATTTGTCCAGTTTAATTGCGACTTTTCCAGAATTTGAGTTGTCTAAAGCAGACCGAGATTATCTCAAAGGAATCATAAATTTTGATAACTACCTTTTATATGAGTTGGATTAGTCTTTAATCAACTCAAAACCCTATTTATTCAAAAGGAGAAAAAATGATTGAGATAAAATTAGTAGATGAGAGCAGTTTTCAGGCAGTGCTGGATTTGAAAATATCTGAAGCTGATGAACGAGCACGTTTTGTGGCTCCAAATGTACGCTCTTTAGCTGACGCATGGCTCTACCGGGAAAATGAAGATGTGTTTCCGAGGGCAATCTATTGGGATAAGCAAGTGGTTGGCTTTCTCCTGCTGGAAATAGACAAGGATGAAGCAGAATACTTTATCTGGCGGATAATGATTGGTCAGCAGTACCAAGGAAGAGGTTATGGTCGAAAAGCCTTGGAAGTTCTAATCAAAGAGGCTCAGATGGATAGCACTTGCAATCATATTATCGCAGATTATGTGGTTGGAAATGAAAAAATGAAGCACCTGTTGACTAGTTTGGGTTTTCAGGAAACAGGATTTATAGAAGAAAATAACGAAGTCGCTATGCGCTTGGACCTAAAGAAAGAGGAATAGAATGACGAAAAAAGCTTTAATCAGCGTCTCAGACAAAGCGGGCATTGTTGAATTTGCCCAAGAACTTAAAAAACTTGGTTGGGAGATTATCTCGACAGGTGGAACTAAGGTTGCCCTTGATAATGCTGGGGTGGATACCATTGCTATCGATGATGTGACTGGTTTCCCAGAAATGATGGACGGTCGTGTGAAGACCCTCCACCCAAATATCCACGGAGGGCTTCTCGCTCGTCGTGACTTGGATAGCCACTTGGAAGCGGCTAAGGACAACAAGATTGAGCTCATTGACCTTGTGGTGGTCAACCTTTACCCATTTAAGGAAACTATCCTTAAACCAGATGTGACTTATGCTGATGCAGTTGAAAATATCGATATTGGTGGGCCATCTATGCTTCGTTCAGCAGCGAAAAATCATGCCAGTGTTACAGTTGTGGTAGATCCTGCTGACTACGCTGTGGTTTTGGATGAATTGGCAGCAAACGGCGAAACCTCTTATGAAACTCGCCAACGTTTAGCAGCCAAAGTATTTCGTCACACAGCGGCTTATGACGCCTTGATTGCAGAATACTTCACAGCTCAAGTGGGTGAAAGCAAGCCTGAAAAACTCACTTTGACTTATGACCTCAAGCAACCAATGCGTTACGGTGAAAATCCTCAACAAGATGCCGATTTCTATCAAAAAGCTTTGCCGACAGATTACTCGATTGCATCCGCTAAACAGCTCAACGGTAAGGAATTGTCTTTTAACAATATCCGTGATGCGGATGCTGCCATTCGTATCATCCGTGACTTCAAAGATCGTCCAACCGTTGTGGCTCTCAAACACATGAATCCATGCGGTATCGGTCAGGCTGATGACATTGAGACTGCTTGGGCCTACGCTTATGAGTCTGACCCAGTGTCTATCTTTGGTGGAATTGTCGTCCTTAACCGTGAGGTGGATGATGTGACTGCTGAGAAGATGCACGGCGTTTTCCTCGAGATCATCATCGCACCAAGCTATACGGATGAAGCGCTAGCCATTTTGACCAACAAAAAGAAAAACTTGCGCATCCTTGCCTTGCCATTTGATGCTCAAGAGGCTAGCGAAGTGGAAGCAGAATACACAGGTCTAGTCGGTGGACTTCTCGTGCAAAATCAAGACGTGGTCAAGGAAAGCCCAGCTGACTGGCAAGTGGTGACCAAACGTCAGCCAACCGAGACAGAAGCGACTGCTCTTGAGTTCGCTTGGAAGGCTATCAAGTACGTCAAATCAAATGGTATTATCGTGACCAACGACCACATGACACTTGGTGTTGGTCCAGGTCAAACCAACCGTGTGGCTTCTGTTCGCCTTGCCATTGACCAAGCCAAAGATCGTCTGGACGGGGCGGTCCTTGCTTCAGATGCCTTCTTCCCATTTGCGGATAACGTGGAAGAAATCGCCAAAGCAGGAATTAAGGCCATCATCCAGCCCGGTGGCTCTGTCCGTGACCAAGAATCCATCGAAGCAGCGGATAAATACGGCTTGACTATGGTCTTTACAGGTGTGAGACATTTTAGACATTAAGAAGATAAAAGGGAAGAAAACAGTTTCTTTCCTTTTTTGGCTTAAAATGCTAACTGAAACAAGATTAAAACGAACTTTTTTGATATAATGTTGGTAAATAATTCGCAAAAGAGGTTGAGGAATGAAACTGCTTGTTGTCGGTTCTGGTGGTCGTGAGCATGCGATTGCTAAAAAGTTATTTGAATCAAAAGACGTGGAAAAAGTCTTTGTAGCTCCTGGGAATGATGGGATGACTCTGGATGGTTTGGAATTGGTAAATATCTCTATTTCCGAACATTCTAAATTGATTGACTTCGCAAAGGCCAATGATGTTGCTTGGACCTTTATCGGTCCAGATGATGCCCTTGCTGCTGGTATCGTGGATGATTTTAACCAAGCTGGGCTTAAGGCCTTTGGTCCGACTAGGGCTGCAGCGGAGCTGGAGTGGTCCAAGGATTTTGCCAAGGAAATCATGGTCAAATATGGTGTTTCGACAGCAGCCTATGGCACATTTTCAGATTTCGAGGAAGCAAAGGCCTATATCGAAAAGCAGGGTGCGCCTATCGTAGTCAAGGCGGATGGCTTGGCGCTTGGGAAGGGTGTCGTCGTTGCTGAGACGGTTGAGCAAGCGGTCGAAGCCGCTCATGAGATGCTTTTGGACAATAAATTTGGTGACTCAGGTGCGCGCGTGGTTATTGAGGAATTCCTTGAAGGAGAGGAATTTTCACTCTTTGCCTTTGTCAATGGTGATAAGTTCTACATCATGCCAACGGCTCAGGACCACAAACGTGCCTACGATGGCGACAAAGGGCCTAACACGGGTGGTATGGGTGCCTATGCGCCAGTTCCACACTTACCACAGAGTGTAGTTGATACAGCGGTTGACACCATTGTCAAGCCAGTTCTAGAAGGGATGATTAAAGAAGGTCGCCCTTATCTGGGAGTTCTTTACGCAGGGCTTATCCTGACAGCTGATGGACCCAAAGTCATTGAGTTCAACGCTCGGTTCGGAGATCCAGAAACTCAGATTATCTTGCCTCGCTTGACCTCTGACTTTGCTCAAAATATCACAGATATCCTGGATAGCAAGGAGCCAAATATCATGTGGACGGACAAGGGTGTGACTCTGGGTGTGGTTGTCGCATCCAAGGGCTACCCGCTAGACTATGAAAGGGGCGTTGAGTTGCCAGCCAAGACAGAAGGCGATGTCATCACCTACTATGCAGGGGCTAAGTTTGCGGAAAATAGCAGAGCACTGATCTCAAACGGCGGACGAGTTTATATGCTCGTTACCACAGCAGCCACCGTCAAAGAAGCCCAAGCCAGCATCTACCAAGAACTATCCCAACAAAAAATAGAAGGACTCTTCTACCGAACAGATATCGGAAGCAAGGCAATTAAGTAAAGATATAAGAATAACGCGCCGTAGTCGCCAAACACGATAATGGTCGTCGTGGTGAAAAGACCAGAACAGTGAATGTTCTGGTCAGGGGGAAACTTTGAGACCTTAGGCTCAAAGTTTAGGAATGAAACCGAAGGTTTGCTTCCGTCCCCACCACCTAAGACCATTATCAAAAAAGAAGAAAAAAGGAAAAATTATGACTAAACCAATTATTTCCATCATCATGGGCTCAAAATCCGACTGGGTAACCATGCAAAAAACAGCAGAAGTCCTAGACCGCTTCGGTGTAGCCTACGAGAAGAAGGTTGTCTCTGCCCACCGCACACCAGACCTCATGTTCAGACATGCCGAAGAAGCTCGTAGCCGTGGCATCAAGGTCATCATCGCAGGTGCTGGTGGCGCAGCGCATTTGCCAGGCATGGTAGCTGCCAAAACAACCCTTCCAGTCATTGGTGTGCCAGTCAAGTCTCGTGCTCTTAGTGGAGTGGATTCACTCTATTCTATCGTTCAGATGCCGGGTGGGGTGCCTGTTGCGACCATGGCTATCGGTGAAGCTGGAGCGACTAACGCAGCTCTCTTTGCCCTCCGTCTTCTTTCAGTAGAGGATCAAGCTATCGCGACGGCTTTGGCAGATTTTGCAGAAGAACAAGGAAAAATCGCAGAGGAGTCTACCAATGAGCTCATCTAAAACAATCGGAATTATCGGTGGCGGTCAACTGGGTCAGATGATGGCCATTTCTGCTATCTACATGGGGCACAAGGTTATCGCGCTGGATCCTGCGGCGGATTGCCCGGCCTCTCGCGTGGCGGAAATCATTGTGGCACCTTATAACGATGTGGACGCCCTCCGTCAGTTGGCAGACCGTTGCGATGTCCTCACTTACGAGTTTGAAAATGTCGACGCTGACGGTTTGGATGCCGTTATCAAGGATGGACAACTCCCTCAAGGAACAGATCTGCTCCGCATTTCGCAAAATCGTATTTTTGAAAAGGACTTTTTGTCAAACAAGGCTCAAGTCACTGTGGCACCCTACAAGGTCGTGACTTCTAGCCTAGACTTGGCAGATATCGACTTGTCGAAAAACTATGTCCTCAAGACTGCGACTGGTGGCTACGATGGTCATGGACAAAAGGTTATTCGTTCAGAAGCAGACTTGGAAGCAGCCTATGCGCTAGCAGACTCAGCAGACTGCGTCTTGGAAGAATTTGTCAACTTTGACCTTGAGATTTCTGTCATCGTGTCAGGAAATGGCAAGGAGGTGACGTTTTTCCCAGTTCAGGAAAATATCCACCGCAACAATATCCTGTCTAAGACCATCGTACCAGTCCGCATTTCTGAAAGTCTAGCAGACAAGGCTAAAGCTATGGCAGTGCGAATCGCAGAACAACTCAACTTGTCTGGAACTCTCTGTGTGGAAATGTTTGCGACAGCTGATGACATCATTGTCAATGAGATTGCTCCACGACCACACAACTCAGGCCATTACTCTATTGAAGCCTGTGATTTCTCTCAGTTTGACACCCATATTCTCGGTGTTCTCGGAGCACCATTGCCAGCCATAAAACTACATGCGCCTGCCGTCATGCTTAACGTTCTCGGCCAGCATGTTGAGGTCGCTAAAAAATATGTCACAGAAAATCCAAGCGCCCATCTCCACATGTATGGTAAAATAGAAGCAAAGCATAATCGTAAGATGGGACATGTGACTTTGTTTAGTGATGTACCGGATAGTGTGGAAGAGTTTGGGGAAGGGATTGATTTTTAGGACAAGTTCATGATACAAATTATCGTTAATACATTTATTGAAAAGGATAAGACTGGAGCAGTTGTCGAAGTCTTGTATGCCAGTGCTGACCAAGATAAGGTACAAGCTAAATATGAAGAACTAGCTGCACAATACCCCGAAAATTATTTAGCTATCTATGATGTACCGCTGGATACGGATTTGAATATACTAGATCATTACCCGTCTGTGTTTATTGGAAAAGAGGAGTTTGAGTAGAAATCTTGCTTTACCTAGATAGCTTATTCCCAACAGCTTAAGAAGAAAGGAAAAATGAACAACATGATCAACCGTTACTCTCGCCCTGAGATGGCGAATATTTGGAGTGAAGAAAATAAATACCGTGCTTGGCTTGAGGTGGAAATCCTCTCTGACGAGGCATGGGCTGAGTTGGGGGAAATCCCTAAGGAAGATGTGGCTTTGATTCGCAAGAAGGCGGACTTTGACATCGACCGTATTTTGGAAATTGAGCAGGAGACGCGCCACGATGTGGTGGCTTTCACGCGTGCGGTTTCTGAGACTCTTGGTGAAGAGCGCAAGTGGGTTCACTATGGCTTGACTTCTACTGACGTGGTGGACACGGCCTATGGTTACCTCTACAAGCAGGCCAACGACATCATCCGTCGTGACCTTGAAAACTTCACTAATATCATCGCTGACAAGGCCAAGGAGCACAAGTTCACCATCATGATGGGGCGTACCCACGGTGTGCATGCTGAGCCGACAACCTTTGGTCTTAAATTGGCGACTTGGTACAGCGAAATGAAGCGCAATATCGAGCGTTTCGAGCATGCGGCTGCTGGTGTAGAAGCTGGTAAGATTTCTGGTGCGGTTGGGAACTTTGCCAATATCCCACCATTTGTAGAGGAGTATGTCTGCAACAAGCTTGGTATCCGTGCTCAAGAAATCTCTACACAAGTCCTTCCTCGTGACCTTCACGCTGAGTACTTTGCAGTTCTTGCCAGCATTGCGACTTCAATCGAACGTATGGCGACTGAGATTCGTGGTTTGCAAAAATCTGAACAACGCGAAGTGGAAGAATTCTTTGCTAAAGGGCAAAAAGGTTCATCTGCAATGCCTCACAAACGCAACCCAATCGGTTCTGAAAACATGACAGGTTTGGCGCGTGTTATCCGTGGTCACATGATTACGGCTTATGAGAATGTCGCTCTCTGGCATGAACGTGACATTTCCCACTCATCAGCTGAGCGTATCATTACACCAGATACGACCATTTTGATTGACTACATGCTCAACCGTTTTGGAAATATCGTCAAGAACTTGACAGTTTTCCCAGAAAATATGATCCGCAACATGAACTCGACTTTTGGTCTTATCTTTAGCCAACGGGCTATGTTGACATTGATTGAAAAAGGCATGACCCGTGAGCAAGCCTATGACTTGGTGCAACCAAAAACAGCCTACTCTTGGGACAACCAAGTAGACTTTAAACCACTTCTTGAGGCAGATTCAGAAGTAACATCACGTCTCACACAAGAAGAAATCGATGAAATCTTCAACCCAGTTTATTACACCAAACGAGTGGATGATATCTTTGAACGTCTTGGACTAGGTGATTAATTAAAAAATAAACAGCGAGCTTCAATCTCGCTGTTTATTTTTTATCGAAAAGACTTAGTCTTCTTTTCTTTTAGTGAGTCCATAGGCTGCTAGTGTGGCCATGAGTCCTGCGACTACTAGTCCTGCAGAATCGTGAGTTCCTGTTTCAGGAAGTTTTTTCTCTATTACCACAGGAGCTGGATCTTGAGGAAGAGCTTTGCTTTCCTCAGCAGGAGCAGTTGATGGAGCTGGTTGGCTTAGGATTTCTAGTTTTGGTTTTTCTTCAGCAATAGCGGCTTGTCCGTTTTCATCGCCTACATGTGTTACCATAGTTCCGACTTCGACTATTTGAGTAACGGCTTCCTGTGCTACGACACTATTTACGAGTGTTTTCACTTCCTTACCATCGGCAGAAGTGCTCACAGAGTAGAAGTTGCTACGATGTCCATTGACACCCTTAGTAATGACTTGTGTTTTTCCTTTGAGTAAGAGTGGATTTTCACGAGTCACTGTGGTAAATGGAATTTCTTCTTCTTGGATATCCAGTCTAGGTTTTACCTCAGTAGTTGGTGCAAGACCACTTTCATCACCCTTGTGAGTTACAGGAGCGCCAACTTCAACCACTTGGTTTATAACTTCTTTGGTTACCTGGCTATCAAGGACTGTTTCTGTTGTTTTTCCATTTTCAGTGAGTACAGAGATGTAATGAGTTCGTTCACCTTTGACTCCTGCTGTGATAATATTTTCCTGACCAGCTGGGAGGTTAGGATTTTCTTTCTTGATAACTTTAAATGGAATTTCTTCAGTTCTTGTGATGAGTTCTGGTCTGGTTTCAACATTGGCAGCCACTTCATTTTCATCTAGGCTTCCTGAATGAGTTGCAGCTGGTTTGAGGCCTTGAAGAGCGGCTTTTAGGTTGGCTACAAGTGTGTCAAGCTCAGCTTGTTTATTACGGTTGAGGTTGTAATTTAGAGCTGTTTTAGCTGCGTCAAGGGTCTCAAGACTTTCTTTACTATATCCTTCTAAGTTTGTAGGAATTTTAGCTAATTCTTCGCGGAGAGCATTATAATTAGCACGGAAGTAGTCTTTGTTGTGGTCTGCAAAGGCAGTCATGAGTTCAAAGATTTCCTCTTCCTTGTATTCAGCGCTTGGTCTATCTGCCCAGATTGAAAGCATACTTCCGACTGTTGGAAGATCTACTTCAGGATATTTGGTAGAAGCTAGTTGATTGAATGGAACTTTACCAGAATTTTCAACTGCTTTTGAAAGAGGGTAAGCTTCATCTTGTTTGTGATTGCCTATAACATAATACCAGTCACCGTTGGTATTCAAGAACTTATAACCCTTGCTTGCTAGGTATTGAGGTGATGCGAGGTTGTATCCCCACCAGCCTTTAGACCAGTAAGAAATCAAGACATCTTTGTCAAACTGAACATCGTCCTTGTCTTCATAGTAGAAGCCATCGTTGAAGGCCATTGGTTGAAGCCCTCTTTCTTTGGCCATAGCTGCGAGGGTGTTGGCATATTCGGCAAATTTGCCATAGAGTTGATACCACTTGAGGTAGTACCAGCCTTGGGCACTAGTCGCATCGTTGGCGTATTCGTCAGTACCAAAGTTGAAAATCTTTGATTTATCAGCAAAGTAATCCATATACTTACCGATAAGGGCTTTGGTAAAGTTAAGTGCTTCTTGATTTTCAAGGTCCATCGTGGTTTTTGAAACTTTATCAAAGTTTGCTTGAGGATTCGCGATGCCAAGTTTTTCCATGGCAACCAGCATAGCATCCATATGTCCTGGACTATTGATAGCTGGAATCAGACCAATACCTTTTTCCTTAGCATATTTAGCAAGCTCTGTCACTTCTTCCTGTGTCAGTGCAGTACCGTTTGGATCGTCGTAGTAAGCTTTAGTTCCTTCGATAATAGCTTTTTTAACGTCATCACTAGCATAGGTTTTTCCGTTGGCAGTAATGGTCATATCATCGAGTAGGAAGCGAAGGCCATCATTTCCTAGAAGGAGGTGGGCATCTGAGTAGCCGAGCTCACTTGCCTTGTCTACGATGCGTTTGAGTTGATCTAGAGAGAAGTATTTGCGACCTGCATCGATGGAAATGACTTTATTCTTATTAAGTTTTTCAAGTTCGCGTTTAGCATCCTCTTCTTTTTGTGCTTCTGGAGTTAAAGCCAAGTTTTTAATAGCATCTTGAAGGCTTGCGATGGCTTGATCAATCGTATCCTGTTGAGCACGACTGAGGTTGCTATCGAGTGAACGGATGGCTTTTTCAGCTTCTTTGACAGCAGCAAAACTTTCAGCAGTATAGCGGTTAGAGTCTTTTGGTATAGTTTCTAGTGCTTTTTCTGCAGGTTGGTAGTTGGCTGCGAAGTATTCAGCGTTGGCATTTGCAAAATGACGCATGAGTTTGAAGAGGCGAGATGGAGAATAACGTGCAGATGGGGTATCGGCCCAAGCAGCTACCATACCACCGATGATTGGGACATCAGCTCCTTCTGTTTTTGGTACAGAAGTGATTGGTGTGTTTTTAATACCATTGAGCCCCTGATCGAGATTGTACCAACCTTGGTCATCAGCGTTTCGTCCAAGAACGTAGTACCAAGCATCATTGGTATTAAGGATTTGGTGCCCTTTTTCAGCTAGTAGTTTAGAAGAAGCAACGTCGTAGCCCCCCCAACCACCAGTCCACATAGAAACGATGATGTCTTTGTCAAAACTACCAAAGCTTGTGTCTCCATTGTAGTAGATACCGTCGTTAAAGGCCATTGGTTTGAGACCGTGAGATTTTACAATACGAGCGAGATCATTAGCGTAAGAGATGAATTTTTCATATCCTTTTTCAGGGTAACCTTCATTTGGATAATATTTATCAGCTTGAAGCACACTCCAACCTTTAGCATCTGTCGCATCATTAGCATATTCATCTAGTCCAATATTGAAAATTTCAGATTTGTTAGAGAAGTAGTTAGCGTATTTGTCAATCAGAGTTTTTGTGAAATCGACTGCTTGTTTATTATTTAAGTCAACAGTTCGTTCCGATTTTTTACCAAAATAATCAAAGTTAGGATTCTCAATGCCAAGTTCTTTCATAGCATGGAGCATAGCATCCATATGTCCAGGACTATTGACAGTTGGAATTACTCCAATTCCTTTATCTTTGGCATAATTAATCAAATCTGTCATCTGACTTTCAGTGAGATGGTTACCATTTGGATCATCGTAATAGGCATTTGTTCCATTTTCAATGGCGCGTTTGACATCATCATTAGAGTAGGTTTTATCGCCCACTTTCATAGACATATCATCCAACATGAAACGGAGGCCATCGTTACCTACCAAGAGATGAAGATCTGTGTAACCATATTCTTTAGCTTTGTCGATAATTTCTTTGAGTTGCTCAGGTGAGAAATATTTACGTCCGGCATCAATTGAAACGATTTTTCGTTTAGCTAATTTTTCATTTTCAGTTGTAGCACGTTCCTTTCCTGCCTCTGTTGCTGGTTTGTCAGCCTCAGCTTTCGTTTCATCTTTTTTAGCTGATTTTTCCTTGTCAGCTTCTGACTTATCAGTCTTGTCTGTATCCGACTCTTTAGAATTAGCCTCTTTCTGCTCTTCCTTTTTAGGGCTAGCTTCTTCTGCCTTTTTATTAGCAGTTTCTTTTTCAGCAGAAGTTGGAGTTACCACTTCTGCTTTATCACTAGGAATTGAACTAACTTCCTCTTGTGGTTTTTCTTCTGTTTTTGGAAGACTAGCTACCTTATCAGTAGCTGGAGTTTCTGTTTCTACAGTTTTTGGAGTTTCTGGTTGAAGCTCTGCTTTAGGTGTTTCCTCAGTCCGATTTTCGGATGGTTGAGGGGAATCAGAAACCGTATGGATGGTCGGTTGGTTTTCTGTAGTAGTAGGAGTAACTCCATCGGCTGCAACAGTCTGTGCTTGGAAGGCAAATCCAATTAGAACAGAAGCTGCTCCTACAGCGTATTTACGAATAGAAAAACGCTGTTGTTTTTCATGTTTCATTGCAAAACCTCCTGATTGCATTGTTATATTGATAGCGATTATATAAATCAACGCCTTTATTTTATTTCTTATATTAACGAGAGTCAAGAGGAGATGACAAAAAACTATAATAAGTATAAAAAAATATAAAATTTAAACTTAAGATTTCAGATTGGTCAGAAAAAATATGTATATATATCTAGTATAATTTTTGGTTCTATTTCTATAAAATATTCCACAAATTATAGAATTTTCCAAAAATAGGTAAGCGCTACCTTTTTGGTGTGGTATAATAAGCATAGAAAAAGCCCAAGCGATTAGCTCAGGCTTTCTTCTTAGTGATCACGGTCACATGAGATGAATTTAATCTTGTAGTAATCAGATCGTTTGTAAGTTTCACTGTATTCTAAAACTTGGCCAGTTGATTCGAGTTTGGTGATTTTAGTTTGTAGGACAGTAGGGAATTGTTCATCGACTCCGAGGACTGAAGCCGCATGTTCTGGAGTTGGAAAGACTATTTCGTTGATTTCTTCAAAGTGTTCATCATTCATGTGAATGTGGTAGTCTAACTTGAAACGATTATAGATAGAACTATAGTATTCAAGGTTTGGATAATTTGCGTTGATATATTGTTCTGGGATGTAGGATGTATGGTAGATATAAACGACACCGTTTGATTCGCGGATACGTTCAATCTTGTAGTAGAATTGATCGCCACGTAGACCCAATTTTTCCAAGTAAACGAGCTTGTTTCCGCGTTCAATTGAAAGAACAGTTACCTTATCATCTTTAGCATTAAAGAGTTCAATATCTGAAAACTCTACAAGCTTGTGTTTGCGTGCACGTGAAACGAAGGTTCCTTTTCCTTGTTGGCGGACAATATAGCCATCTTTAGCAAGGTCGTTTAAGGCGCGGACAACTGTGATAGAGCTGACATCGTACATTGAAATGAGCTCTGCTTCAGTGTAAAATTTATCTCCACTGCTAAACTGCCCAGAGATGATTTTATTTTTTAATTCGTCTTTTATGTATTGATATTTGGGAATTGCCATATTTTTACCTCTATTTTCCTTCTCCATAGAAAATTTTACCATAAAAGCGAAAAAAATAGTAGTCTTTTGAATAAAAAATTAGATAACAGATTAAAAAATTAAGTTACATAGGCATTGTACGTATTTTATAAATGTATTTTGTGCAAAATTATTTTAGGTTCTCTATTCCGAATTTAAAGAGCGTTTGAAATGGGTCTGAAAATGTTTGAAATTAATTGAACGTGTGTATAATAGTAAAATTGCAGTAAATATCCCTACAATTTCTATTGACAATTCAAACAGATTGGTTTATAATGACTATAACAACAAATGAAAGCGCAAACTTTCGCAGTCAGAAGGTAGTTTTATGACACGATTTGAGATACGAGACGATTTCTATTTAGATGGGAAACCGTTCAAGATTTTATCTGGCGCCATTCATTATTTTAGGGTTCCTCCAGAGGATTGGTATCATTCGCTCTATAACTTGAAGGCTCTTGGTTTTAATACGGTAGAGACTTATGTGGCTTGGAATTTACACGAGCCTCGTGAGGGCGAGTTTCACTTTGAAGGGGCTCTGGATTTGGAGCGATTTCTACAGACAGCGCAAGACTTGGGTCTCTACGCTATTGTACGGCCCTCTCCCTTTATCTGTGCGGAGTGGGAATTCGGTGGCTTACCGGCTTGGCTTTTAACCAAGGATATGAGGATTCGTTCCTCAGATCCAGCCTATATTGAGGCTGTCGGTCGCTATTATGACCAGCTCTTGCCACGACTGGTTCCACATCTGTTGGACAATGGTGGCAATATCCTCATGATGCAGGTTGAAAATGAGTATGGTTCTTACGGAGAAGATAAGGCTTACCTAAGAGCTGTTCGACAGTTGATGGAAGAGTGTGGCGTAACCTGTCCCCTCTTTACATCAGATGGTCCATGGCGAGCTACTCTGAAAGCTGGAACCTTAATTGAAGAGGACCTCTTTGTAACAGGAAACTTTGGTTCTAAGGCACCTTACAACTTTTCGCAGATGCAGGAATTCTTTGATGAACATGGTAAGAAATGGCCACTCATGTGTATGGAGTTCTGGGATGGTTGGTTCAATCGCTGGAAAGAACCGATTATCACACGGGATCCTAAGGAATTGGCAGATGCAGTTCGAGAGGTTTTGGAACAAGGCTCTATCAATCTTTACATGTTCCACGGTGGTACAAACTTTGGTTTCATGAATGGTTGCTCAGCTCGAGGAACTTTGGACCTGCCACAAGTTACATCTTATGATTACGATGCCCTTCTGGATGAAGAAGGAAATCCAACTGCTAAATATCTTGCAGTCAAGAAGATGATGGCAACACATTTTTCAGAGTATCCGCAGTTGGAACCACTCTACAAAGAGAGTATGGAGTTGGATGCTATACCAATAGTAGAAAAAGTTTCCTTGTTTGAAACCTTGGATAGCTTGTCAAGTCCAGTAGAAAGCCTCTATCCTAAAAAGATGGAGGAGCTGGGACAAAGCTATGGTTACTTACTCTATCGAACAGAAACAAACTGGGATGCAGAAGAAGAAAGACTTCGTATCATTGACGGTCGAGATAGGGCCCAGCTGTATGTCGATGGTCAGTGGATTAAAACCCAATATCAGACAGAGATTGGGGAAGATATTTTTTATCAAGGTGAAAAGAAAGCGTTATCTAGGATTGACATATTGATAGAAAATATGGGGCGTGTCAACTATGGGCATAAGTTCTTAGCAGATACGCAACGTAAGGGAATTCGGACAGGGGTTTGTAAGGATTTGCATTTCTTACTGAACTGGAAACACTATCCACTCCCACTAGACAATCCTAAGAAAATTGATTTTTCAAAAGGATGGACTCAAGGACAACCAGCCTTTTACGCTTATGACTTTACAGTCCAAGAGCCAAAAGATACTTACCTAGACTTGTCTGAGTTTGGTAAGGGAGTTGCCTTTGTCAATGGGCAGAATCTAGGACGTTTTTGGAACGTCGGCCCAACCCTCTCACTTTATATCCCTCATAGCTATCTCAAGGAAGGTGCCAACCGCATCATCATCTTTGAAACAGAGGGCCAATATAAAGAAGAGATTCATTTAACTCGTAAACCTACACTAAAACACATAAAGGGGGAAAACTTATGACAATTGTAGGATGCCGTATCGATGGACGTTTGATCCACGGACAAGTAGCCAATCTTTGGGCTGGAAAACTAAATGTTTCACGTATTATGGTTGTAGATGACGAAGTTGTCAACAACGATGTTGAAAAGAGTGGTTTGAAACTTGCGACACCACCAGGTGTAAAATTGAGTATTTTGCCAATTGAGAAAGCGGCAGCCAATATTCTTGCTGGTAAATACGATAGCCAACGTCTCTTTATCGTTGCTCGTAAACCAGACCGCTTCCTTGGTTTGGTAGAAGCAGGTGTACCACTTGAAACCCTTAATGTTGGGAATATGTCTCAAACACCAGAAACTCGCCCTATCACACGTTCTATCAACGTAGTAGACAAGGATGTGGAAGATTTCCACAAATTGGCAGAAAAAGGTGTTAAACTTACTGCTCAAATGGTTCCAAATGATCCAATTTCAGACTTTTTGAGCTTATTAAAATAGGAAAAAATTTTTTAGGAGGTCATTGTTATGATACAATGGTGGCAAATTTTACTTCTCACTTTGTACTCAGCTTATCAAATCTGTGATGAGTTGACGATCGTTTCATCTGCAGGTTCCCCTGTATTTGCTGGTTTCATTACTGGTTTAATCATGGGAGATGTGACTACTGGTTTGCTTATCGGTGGTAACTTGCAACTGTTCGTTCTTGGGGTTGGTACCTTCGGTGGTGCTTCTCGTATCGACGCAACTTCTGGTGCGGTTCTTGCGACAGCCTTCTCTGTTTCACAAGGAATTGATGCACCGCTTGCCATTACTACAATCGCTGTACCAGTAGCAACTCTCTTGACTTACTTCGACGTTCTTGGTCGTATGACTACTACCTTCTTCGCTCACCGTGTGGATGCTGCCATCGAACGCTTTGACTATAAAGGTATTGAACGCAACTACTTGCTTGGTGCGATTCCTTGGGCTTTATCTCGTGCCCTTCCAGTCTTCTTTGCCCTTGCTTTTGGTGGTGAATTTGTACAAGGCGTAGTAGACTTCGTTACAAAATACCAATGGGTTGCAGATGGTTTGACACTCGCAGGACGTATGCTTCCAGGTCTTGGATTTGCAATCTTGCTTCGTTACCTTCCAGTTAAACGTAACCTTCACTACCTTGCTATGGGATTTGGTTTGACAGCTATGTTGACTGTTCTTTACTCATATGTAACAGGTCTTGGTGGCGCTGTTGCTGGTATCGTAGGTACTCTTCCTGCTGAAGTTGCTGAAAAAATTGGTTTCGTGAACAACTTCAAAGGTTTGTCTATGATTGGTATCTCTATCGTAGGTATCTTCCTTGCAGTGCTTCACTTCAAAAATAGCCAAAAAGTAGCTGTAGCAGCACCTTCTACACCATCAGAAAGTGGGGAAATCGAAGATGACGAATTCTAATTACAAACTTACAAAAGAAGATTTTAATCAAATCAACAAACGTAGCTTGTTTACTTTCCAATTAGGTTGGAACTACGAACGTATGCAAGCTTCTGGTTACCTTTACATGATCTTGCCTCAATTGCGTAAAATGTATGGGGATGGAACTCCTGAATTGAAAGAAATGATGAAAGTTCATACTCAATTCTTCAATACTTCACCATTCTTCCATACCATTATCGCTGGTTTTGACCTTGCCATGGAAGAAAAGGATGGTGTGGGTTCAAAAGACGCCGTTAACGGTATCAAGACAGGTTTGATGGGACCATTCGCTCCTCTTGGAGATACAATCTTTGGTTCACTTGTACCTGCTATCATGGGGTCAGTCGCAGCAACTATGGCTATCGCTGGCCAACCTTGGGGGATCTTCCTTTGGATTGCAGTTGCAGTAGCGTATGACATCTTCCGTTGGAAACAGTTGGAATTTGCCTACAAAGAAGGGGTTAACCTTATCAACAACATGCAAAGTACCTTGACAGCTTTGATTGACGCTGCATCTGTACTTGGTGTCTTCATGATGGGTGCTCTTGTAGCAACAGTGATTAACTTTGAAATTTCTTACAAGTTGCCAATCGGTGAAAAGATGATTGATTTCCAAGACATCTTGAACCAAATCTTCCCACGTTTGCTTCCAGCAATCTTTACTGCCTTTATCTTCTGGTTGCTTGGTAAGAAAGGTATGAACTCTACTAAAGCTATCGGTATTATTATCGTACTTGCTTTGGCTCTTTCTGCCCTTGGTCACTTTGCACTTGGAATGTAATTCCTTATGACTAAATCATTAATTTTGGTGAGCCATGGTCGCTTCTGTGAGGAGCTTAGAGGTAGCACAGAAATGATTATGGGCCCACAAGACAACATTTACACAGTAGCTCTTCTTCCAGAAGATGGCCCAGAAGACTTTACTGCAAAATTTGAAGCAGCTATTGAAGGGTTGGATGATTTCCTAGTCTTTGCGGATCTTCTCGGTGGGACACCTTGTAATGTGGTGAGTCGCTTGATCATGGAAGGTCGTGATATTGACCTTTACGCAGGGATGAATCTTCCAATGGTGATTGAATTTATCAATGCGAGCCTTACAGGCGCAGATGCGGACTACAAGAACCGTGCTGCAGAAAGCATTGTGAAAGTTAATGACCTGTTAGCGGGCTTCGATGATGACGAAGATGAATAATACTCTTCGAAAATCTCTTCAAACTACGTCAACGTCGCCTTGCCGTAGGTATATGTTACTAACTTCGTCAGTCTTATCCGGCAACCTCAAAACGGTGTTTTGAGCTGACTTCGTCAGTTCTATCTGCAACCTCAAAGCAGTGCTTTGAGCAGCCTGCGGCTAGTTTCCTATTTTAGTTGGAACTCGATTCAATTCATGTGACAACGTGAAAATCGTTAGAGCATTTTATATAGAATATACATGGGAATGTAGCTTACTCCCATTCC
>NZ_VMLT01000105.1:0-26784 GCF_013276815.1 Streptococcus sp. 1055
TGATAAAGTCGGGAAAAATGAACATTTTTTAGAATAAGAATGTTCGTTTTTTTCTGTGAATATGGTATAATAAGTAAAAGACAAAAATGAATACTCTTCGAAAATCTCTTCAAACTAGGGTAGTACCGCCTTGTCGTATGTATATATGCAGGTATATTACAGGATTTGTCAGTTCTATCGACAATCTCAAAACAGTGTTTTGAATCACCAGCGACCAGCTTTCTAGTTTGCTTTTTGATTTTTTGAATAAAAATGGAATAGGAAATAGAAATGAAATTAAGAAGAAGTGATCGGATGGTTGTCATTTCCAACTATTTGATTAATCATCCTTATAAACTAACTAGTCTCAATACTTTTGCTGAAAAGTATGAATCTGCTAAATCATCCATCTCAGAGGATATCGTGATTATCAAACGCGCCTTTGAGGAAATCGAAATCGGTCACATCCAGACTGTGACTGGGGCTGGCGGAGGTGTTATCTTTACACCATCAATCTCAAACCATGATGCTAAGGAAATGGTTGAAGACTTGCGTGCCAAGTTGTCAGAAAGTGACCGTATCTTGCCAGGTGGCTACATCTACCTGTCTGATTTACTTAGCACACCAGCCATCTTGAAAAATATTGGTCGCATTATTGCCAAGAGCTTTATGGATCAAAAAATTGACGCGGTTATGACAGTAGCAACCAAGGGTGTGCCACTTGCAAATGCAGTTGCCAATGTCCTCAATGTCCCTTTTGTCATTGTGCGCCGTGACCTGAAAATTACCGAAGGTTCAACGGTTAGCGTCAACTATGTATCCGGTTCAAGTGGTGACCGTATCGAGAAAATGTTCCTTTCAAAACGGAGTCTCAAGGCAGGTAGCCGTGTCTTGATTGTGGATGACTTCTTGAAAGGCGGCGGAACTGTCAATGGGATGATTAGTCTCTTGCGCGAATTCGACTCAGAATTGGCAGGTGTAGCGGTCTTTGCGGACAATGCCCAAGAAGAACGTGAAAAGCAGTTTGAATACAAGTCACTCTTGAAGGTAACCAATATTGATGTCAAGAACCAAGCCATCGATGTTGAGATTGGTAATATTTTTGACACAGAAGAATAAAGGATAAAGGTTGGAACGGTTGTCCCAGCCTTTCTTTGCAAATAGAATAGAAGGAAACTTATGAAAACACCATTTATTAATAAAGAAGACTTAGAAGCGATTGTAGCCGAGTTCCCAACTCCCTTTCACTTATATGATGAGAAGGGAATTCGTGAGAAGGCAAGAGCCGTCAACCAAGCCTTTTCGTGGAACAAGGGCTTTAAGGAATATTTTGCAGTTAAGGCTACTCCAACCCCAGCTATTTTGAAAATTATCCAAGAGGAAGGCTGTGGTGTGGACTGCTCTAGTTACGTAGAGCTTTTGATGAGCCATAAACTGGATTTCCCTGGTTCTGAGATTATGTTCTCTTCAAACAATACGCCAGATAAGGAATATGCCTATGCGCGTGAATTAGGTGCGATCATTAACTTGGATGCCTTTGAAGATATTGAACATTTGGAGCGAGCAGCAGGCATTCCAGAAATCATCTCATGTCGTTATAATCCTGGAGGCGTTTTTGAACTGGGGACAGACATTATGGATAATCCTGGGGAGGCTAAGTTTGGTATGACCAAGGATCAACTCTTTGAATCCTTTGCCATCTTGAAGGAAAAAGGAGCCAAGACTTTTGGGATTCACTCCTTTCTAGCATCCAATACTGTCACCCATCTCTATTATCCAGAGTTGGCGCGTCAGCTTTTTGAATTGGCTGTTGAAATCAAGGAAAAGCTGGGTATTTCACTAGACTTTATCAATCTTTCCGGGGGTATTGGAGTCAACTATCGTCCTGAGCAGGAGCCAAATGATATCGCCTTGATTGGTGAGGGAGTTCGTAAGGTGTATGAAGAGGTTCTTACGCCAGCAGGTCTTGGTCAGGTCAAGATTTTCACCGAATTGGGTCGTTTTATGCTGGCACCTCACGGTGCTTTAGTCACAAGAGTCACTCATAAGAAGAAAACCTACCGTACCTATCTAGGTGTGGATGCATCAGCAGTCAACCTCATGCGTCCAGCTATGTACGGAGCCTACCACCATATTAGCAACATGACTCATCCAGATGGACCAGCTGAAGTGGTAGATGTGGTTGGTTCACTCTGTGAAAACAATGATAAATTTGCAGTCAATCGCGAACTGCCTTATACAGAAATCGGTGATTTGCTGGTCATTCATGATACAGGTGCCCACGGTTTTTCAATGGGCTACCAGTACAATGCCAAACTTCGTTCTGCGGAAATCCTTTATACTGAAGAAGGCAAAGCCCGTCAAATCCGCCGTGCAGAGCGCCCTGAAGACTATTTTGCAACCTTGTATGGTTTTGATTTTGAAGAATAATCTGAGAATAGATTGAAAATGAAATTGAAAAACAGATTGCTTTCTAAAAAATAGGTAAAAATCTTGTTTTTCCTTCAAGTCGTGATATAATAAAACTATAAAACGTTTTCAAGGAAGGTAACGATATGTCTGAAGAAACAATTGATTATGGACAAGTGACAGGAATGGTGCATTCGACAGAAAGTTTTGGGGCGGTAGATGGCCCTGGTATTCGCTTTATTATCTTTTTACAGGGCTGTCACATGCGTTGCCAGTATTGCCATAACCCAGATACTTGGGCTATGGAGTCCAATAAATCACGTGAACGGACGGTAGATGATGTCTTGACAGAAGCCTTGCGCTACCGTGGTTTCTGGGGAAATAAGGGCGGGATTACAGTCAGCGGAGGAGAAGCACTCTTGCAGATTGATTTCCTGATTGCCCTTTTCACCAAGGCTAAGGAACAAGGAATCCACTGTACCTTGGACACCTGTGCCCTTCCTTTCCGTAATAAACCACGTTACCTTGAAAAGTTTGACAAACTCATGGCTGTCACTGACTTGGTTCTCTTAGATATCAAGGAAATCAACGAAGAACAGCACAAGATTGTTACTAGCCAAACCAATAAAAATATCTTGGCCTGTGCCCAGTATCTATCAGATATTGGAAAACCTGTCTGGATTCGCCACGTGCTAGTTCCAGGATTGACAGACAGAGACGATGACTTGATTGAACTTGGTAAGTTCGTCAAGACTCTTAAAAATGTGGATAAGTTTGAAATTCTGCCTTATCACACCATGGGTGAGTTTAAATGGCGTGAATTGGGAATTCCCTATTCCCTCGAAGGGGTTAAACCACCAACAGCAGACCGCGTTAAGAACGCTAAACAACTCATGGATACCGAAAGTTACCAAGACTATACGAAACGTGTACATGGATAGAAAAGAAGCCTGATGGAAACATCGGGCTTTTGACTTGCAAAAAGACTTAGCAAATCAGCTAAGCCTTTCTTCTTATCTCGAACGTTGTTTTCCAGCGTTGCGATTTTTGTGTTTTTTCTTGCTTGTGATAGCAGTTGGTTGTTCAGGAGTAACGTCTTTTCGTCCACTTGGTGTAGAGAAAGCACTTGCTTTTGGTGGGTTCTTGGCTAGTTCTTCACGGACTTTTTTGCGAAGTTTTGGACGAACGATATAGTTGACGATAAACTGTTGGAGAATCATCATGAAACCACCGACAACCCAATAAAGTGTGACACTAGCTGGTGAGATGAGGGAGAAGCCGGCAATCATGACTGGGCTCACGTAAGCCATTTTTTTGATTTGATCTCTTTGCGTTTCATCTTCTACTCCGTGAAGTGAAAGGAGTGATTGAAGATAGTAAAGGACACCAGCGCAGGCAGCCAAAATCATACTTGGAGAGCCTAGAGGGATGCCTAGGTAGCTTGCTTGAGCAACACCTTCAGTATGTTGGGCAGTAAAGTAGATGGCAGAGAAGAAAGGCATTTGAAGGAGGAGAGGGAAACATCCTACACCACCAAACATACTGATGCCATGCTCTTTTTGAGCAGCAAAGAGAGCTTGTTGGGCTTCGAGTTTTTCTTCTTGAGTAGTTGCTTCCTTGAGACGCGTTTGGTGTGGCTCAAGGACGTGCTTGAGGGCGTTCATCTTTTCAGAGTGAAGCGTTGCCTTCCATGATTGGTAGATACCAAGTGGCAAGATAATCAAGCGCACGATAATGGTTACGATAATGATAGCGACACCAAAGCCTAGACCTTTATCATTGGCGAAGTACTTGATAGCTTCAGCCATAGGCGCTCCGAAAGTATTCCAAATGACTCCTGTTGGCTGGCCTGTGGTTTTATCGACATTGACACAGCCAGTCAAGACAAGCAACATAGCCACTCCCATAGCTGAGAGTGCAAAACGTTTAATAGATTTCACTGTTTTTATTCCTTCTTTAAAAATTATACCTTTCTATTCTACTGTTTTTTTACAAAATATACAATAGTTCTGGAGACCTAATTTGCGATTTTAAAGTCAGAGTAGGGAGGAAAGTTGCTCAGTTTGACATCTAAGTAGCTGACTTTTGAAAAAGGTGTTGGTCCTTTGCGGATTTCTTGGATAAATTTTGCCATGATAGCAGATGAGTCTGCTTGGGCTAAAATTTCCACTGTTCCATCGTCGTTATTCCATACTCGACCTGTGATGCCACCAATTTCAAGTGCCAGGCTATAAACACCCCAACGAAAGCCGACTCCCTGCACCCTACCTTGAGCAATCATTCTAACCTTTTGCATACCAAACCCCTTTGATTGTGTTATAATATTTCTATGACTATTATAACCTCAAAAGCCAATTCTGTGGTAAAAAATACCAAGAAATTACACCAAAAAAAATACCGCAAGACAGCCTACTTGATTGAAGGCTGGCACTTGTTTGAAGAAGCTGTCCAAGCTGGAGTGACGATTGAGAAAATCTTTGCCTTAGAAAATTACCGAGATCAGTTAGCCTCGTTTCCGCAAACTGTCTGGGTTTCAGAGGATATTTTACTAGATTTGGCGGATTCTCAGACTCCACAGGGAATTGTTGCCGTGGTTCAAAAAGAAGAAGTAGGACAAGCTGATTTGAGTCAGGGCAAGTTCTTATTTTTGGAAGATGTGCAAGATCCTGGTAATGTGGGAACGATCATTCGGACTGCGGATGCAGCAGGTTTTACTGGAGTGATTGTTTCAGATAAATCGGCAGATATCTACAGTCTCAAGACTCTACGTTCGATGCAAGGCAGTCATTTTCATCTGCCTATTTACCGGATGTCTAGTCAAGCGCTTCTTAAGGAAACCAAAGAGGCAGGTATCCCGGTGCTGGCAACAACTCTATCTAAAGATTCTGTTGATTACAGAGAACTGCCTTCTATAGAAAATTTTGTACTAGTCATGGGGAATGAGGGTCAAGGAATTAGTCCCCTCATGGCTGAAAGTGCAGACCAGTTGGTCCACATTAGTATGAAGGGGCAGGCAGAGAGTTTGAATGTTGCCATTGCAGCCGGTATTTTAATCTTCCATTTAAGCTAATTTTAACTTTTTTTGTTATAATCAAGGAAAGATGTTCACAGAAAAGGAGAAATGGATGAATCACACTATTATACATGACCGTGCAGGTCTCAATCAATTTTACGCTAAGGTTTATGCCTTTGTTGGTCTGGGAATCGGACTATCTGCTTTGGTATCAGGCCTTATGTTGACGGTCTTTCAGTCTCAGTTGGTTTACTTTTTGATGCAGGGGCGTTTCTGGTTGACCATTGCTACTTTTGCGGAGTTGGCTTTGGTTTTCGTTGCCAGTAGCATGGCTTCAAGAAATAGTCCAGCTGCTCTTCCAGTATTTTTGCTATACTCTGTTTTAAACGGTTTTACCCTTAGTTTTGTGGTAGCCTTCTATACTCCGGGTACAGTTTTATCTGCCTTTGTATCGAGCGCCCTTCTCTTCTTTGTCATGGCTGCAGTTGGTATCTTCACCAAGAAAGATTTGAGCGGTCTTGGTCGAGCTATGATGGCGGCTCTGATCGGTTTGATTATTGCTATGATAGTCAATATTTTCTTGTCTAGTGGTTTCTTTGATTATATGATTAGCGTAGCCATGGTCTTGGTTTTCTCAGGACTGATTGCTTGGGATAACCAAAAAATTCGCCTTGTCTATGAACAATCGCAAGGTCGTGTAGCGACAGGCTGGGTGGTGTCAATGGCTCTCAGTATCTATCTTGATTTTATCAATCTCTTCCTAAGTATTTTACGTATCTTTGGTCGTAATGATTAAAAGGTCTATAAAATCAGTGTTTTGAGTGACACTGATTTTTTTAAATTTTCTCTTTTCTTTTCTTGGAAATAGGTGTATAATGTTTTTAACTAATTTTTGAGGAGTAGTCTATGAAGAAAAGTTTTATCCACCAACAAGAAGAAATTTCCTTTGTCAAAAATACTTTTACCCAGTATTTGAAAGATAAGTTAGAAGTTGTCGAAGTTCAAGGTCCTATCTTGAGTAGGGTCGGTGATGGGATGCAGGACAACTTATCAGGTGTGGAGAATGCCGTATCGGTCAAGGTTCTCCAAATCCCTGATGCTACTTATGAAGTGGTGCACTCCCTTGCTAAATGGAAACGCCACACCTTGGCTCGTTTTGGCTTTGGTGAAGGAGAGGGTCTCTTTGTCCACATGAAAGCCCTTCGTCCAGATGAGGATTCCTTGGATGCAACCCACTCTGTTTATGTTGACCAGTGGGACTGGGAGAAGGTTATCCCAAATGGACAACGAAACATTGCCTACCTAAAAGAAACAGTTGAGAAGATTTACAAGGCTATTCGCCTGACTGAGCTAGCTGTTGAAGCCCGTTATGACATCGAGTCTATCTTGCCAAAACAAATCACCTTTATTCATACAGAAGAATTGGTAGAACGCTACCCAGACTTGACACCGAAAGAACGTGAAAATGCGATTTGTAAAGAATTTGGAGCCGTCTTTTTGATTGGTATCGGTGGCGAGTTGCCAGATGGTAAACCGCACGATGGACGTGCACCAGACTATGATGACTGGACAAGCGAGTCTGAAAATGGCTACAAGGGTCTAAATGGTGATATTCTTGTCTGGAATGAATCTCTGGGTGGAGCCTTTGAGTTGTCTTCTATGGGGATTCGTGTAGATGAAGAAACCCTTCGCCGTCAGGTTGCCATCACAGGTGATGAAGACCGCTTGGAATTGGAATGGCACAAGGCTTTGTTGAACGGCCTATTCCCATTGACAATCGGTGGAGGAATTGGACAATCTCGTATGGCCATGTTCCTACTTCGCAAGAGACACATCGGAGAAGTGCAAACAAGTGTTTGGCCTCAAGAAGTCCGCGATACTTACGAAAATATTTTGTAGAGAATCGAACCGCAAGGTTCGGTTTTCTTTCTCTTTTTGTCTATAATTTGGTATAATAAACAGTATGAAAATCGTATCAGGAATCTATGGGGGACGTCCCCTCAAGACACTAGAAGGCAAGACAACAAGACCTACTTCGGATAAGGTTAGGGGAGCCATTTTTAACATGATTGGTCCCTACTTTGAAGGGGGACGAGTCTTGGACCTTTATGCAGGTAGTGGTGGTTTATCTATCGAAGCAGTATCGCGTGGCATGTCCAGTGCTGTTTTGGTGGAGCGAGACCGTAAGGCTCAGACCATCGTGGCTGAAAATATCCAGATGACCAAGGAAGTTGGAAAATTTCAACTCCTCAAGATGGATGCAGAAAGGGCATTGGATCAGGTATATGGGGAATTTGACCTTATTTTCTTAGACCCTCCTTATGCCAAGGAACAAATGGTAGCAGATATTGAAAAAATGGCTGAGAGAGAGCTTTTTTCTGAAGATGTCATGGTTGTGTGTGAGACGGATAAGGCCGTTGAACTTCCAGAAGAAATTGCCTGCCTGGGTATCTGGAAGGAAAAGATTTATGGAATTAGTAAGGTGACAGTCTATGTCAGATAAGATTGGCTTATTCACAGGCTCATTTGATCCGATGACAAATGGGCATCTGGATATGATTGAACGGGCGAGCAGACTTTTTGATAAGCTCTATGTTGGTATTTTTTTTAATCCCCACAAACAAGGATTTCTCTCTATCGAAAGTCGTAAACGGGGGTTAGAAAAGGCTTTGGAACATTTGGGGAATGTTGAAGTCGTGTTTTCTCATGATGAATTGGTTATTGATGTTGCAAAAAGACTGGGGGCTACTTGTCTAGTGCGTGGTTTGAGGAATGCAGCGGATTTGCAATATGAAGCCAGTTTTGATTACTACAACCATCAGCTGTCTCCTGATATAGAGACCATTTATTTACATAGCCGACCTGAACATCTCTATATTAGTTCATCAGGCGTTAGAGAGCTTTTGAAGTTTGGTCAGGATATTGCTTGCTATGTTCCCGAGAGTATTTTGGAGGAAATAAGAAATGAAAAAAAAAGATTAGATGGCCCTTATATGTCATTGCGGCCTTGATTGTGACCTTCTTGGCATTTGTGGTGCCTTTGCCCTACTATATAGAGGTTCCAGGTGGTTCGGAAGATATTCGCCAAGTCCTCAAAGTCAATGACACAGAAGATAAGGAAGCTGGGGCCTATCAATTCGTTACGGTTGGTGTCCAGCACGCTACTTTAGCCCATATGATTTATGCGTGGTTGACGCCTTTTACAGATATTCGTAGTGCCCAAGAGACTACAGGTGGCTCTTCCGATGTTGAATTTATGCGGATCAATCAATTCTACATGCAAACATCACAAAATATGGCCAAGTATCAAGGTCTAAAAACAGCTGGTAAGGATATCGAGCTCAAGTACTTTGGGGTTTATGTCTTGAATGTGACGGATAATTCAACCTTTAAAGGGATTCTCAATATCTCTGATACGGTCACAGCAGTCAATGATCAGACCTTTGATAGTTCCAAGGACTTGATTGATTACGTCAGTTCTCAACAATTAGGGGACTCCGTCAAGGTGACCTATGAAGAGGATGGGCAAACCAAGTCTGCAGAAGGAAAGATTATCACCTTGGAAAATGGCAAAAATGGAATTGGAATCGGCTTGATTGACCGTACAGAAGTAACCAGTGATGTCCCAATTAGTTTTTCAACAGCTGGTATTGGCGGCCCAAGTGCTGGTCTCATGTTTAGTCTAGCTATCTATACTCAAATAGCTCACCCAGATCTTCGTAATGGTCGTATTGTTGCTGGTACAGGTACCATTGACCGCGATGGGAATGTGGGGGATATTGGAGGTATTGATAAAAAAGTTGTAGCTTCGGCTAGGGCAGGTGCCGCTATTTTCTTTGCCCCTGATAATCCTGTTAGCGAAGAAGAACAAAAAGCACACCCGGATGCAAAAAACAACTACCAAACAGCCCTAGAAGCATCCAAAACAATCAAGACAGATATGAAAATCGTGCCCGTTAAAACCCTACAAGATGCAATTGATTACTTGAAAAACAATCCCTAGTTTTTAAGTGAAGTTTCCAAACTAGCGCGCAAACAGAGAAGATGGTATAATAGTCAAATGGTTCAATTATTATTCACTCTAAGCAGTCACACGCTCTTTATTTATGTGAGTTTTTACCTTCTAAAGGATCTTGTTAGATGGGAAAAGGTTTTAAAAGTGACAGATGAGAATACAAGAAAAGTTCGTTTATTGCTAGCTCTTTTCAGCATTGTCATGGGCTACATCCTGAGTTCTTTCTTTATCAGCCTGTATCAGTTGTGGCAAGAAGCGCTTAGAGGATTATTATAAAATCAAGAGTAAAGGAAACGAGTATGGACAAAATTGTGGTTCAAGGTGGCGATAATCGTCTGGTAGGAAGTGTAACCATCGAAGGAGCAAAGAATGCAGTCTTGCCCTTGTTGGCAGCGACTATTCTAGCAAGTGAAGGAAAGACAGTCTTACAGAATGTACCGATCTTGTCGGATGTCTTTATTATGAATCAGGTGGTTGGTGGTTTGAATGCCAAGGTTGACTTTGATGAGGAAGCCCATCTTGTCAAGGTGGATGCTACTGGCGACATCACTGAGGAAGCCCCTTACAAGTATGTCAGCAAGATGCGCGCTTCCATCGTTGTATTAGGGCCAATCCTTGCCCGTGTGGGTCATGCCAAGGTATCCATGCCAGGTGGTTGTACCATTGGTAGCCGTCCTATTGATCTTCATTTGAAAGGTCTGGAAGCTATGGGGGTTAAGATTAGTCAGACAGCTGGTTACATCGAAGCCAAGGCAGAACGCTTGCATGGCGCTCATATCTATATGGACTTTCCAAGTGTTGGTGCAACGCAGAACTTGATGATGGCAGCGACCCTAGCTGATGGGATGACAGTGATTGAAAATGCTGCGCGTGAGCCTGAGATTGTTGACTTAGCCATTCTCCTTAATGAAATGGGAGCCAAGGTCAAAGGTGCTGGTACAGAGACTATTACCATTACTGGTGTTGAGAAACTTCATGGTACGACTCACAACGTAGTCCAAGACCGTATCGAAGCAGGAACCTTTATGGTAGCTGCTGCCATGACTGGTGGTGATGTCTTGATTAAAGACGCTGTTTGGGAGCACAACCGTCCCTTGATTGCCAAATTGCTTGAAATGGGAGTGGAAGTGACAGAGGAGACTGAAGGAATTCGAGTTCGCTCTCAACTAGAAAATCTAAAAGCTGTTCATGTAAAAACCTTGCCCCACCCAGGATTTCCAACAGATATGCAGGCTCAATTTACAGCCTTGATGACAGTTGCAAAAGGCGAATCAACCATGGTGGAGACAGTTTTCGAAAATCGTTTCCAACATCTAGAAGAAATGCGTCGCATGGGCTTGCATTCTGAGATTATCCGTGATACAGCTCGTATTGTTGGTGGTCAACCTTTGCAGGGAGCGGAAGTTCTTTCTACTGACCTTCGTGCCAGTGCAGCCTTGATTTTGACAGGTTTGGTAGCACAGGGAGAAACTGTGGTCGGTAAATTGGTTCACTTGGATAGAGGTTACTACGGTTTCCATGAGAAGTTGGCGCAGCTAGGTGCTAAGATTCAGCGGATTGAGGCAAGTGATGAAGATGAATAAGAAATCAAGCTACGTAGTCAAGCGTTTACTTTTAGTCATCATAGTACTGATTTTAGGTACTCTGGCTCTAGGAATCGGTTTAATGGTAGGTTATGGAATCTTGGGCAAGGGTCAAGATCCATGGGCTATCCTGTCTCCAGCAAAATGGCAGGAATTGATTCATAAATTTACAGGAAATTAGGCTGGAGAACCAGCCTTTTTCTAAAGATAAGGAGAAATATGAACAAAAAAACAAGACAGACACTAATCGGACTGCTAGTGTTATTGCTTTTGTCTACAGGGAGCTATTATATCAAGCAGATGCAGTCGGCACCTAATAGTCCTAAAACCAAGCTTAGTCAGAAAAAACAAGCGTCTGAAGCTCCTAGTCAAGCATTGGCAGAGAGTGTCTTAACAGACGCAGTCAAAAACCAAGTAAAAGGGAGTCTGGAGTGGAACGGATCAGGTGCTTTTATCGTCAATGGTAATAAAACAAACCTAAATGCCAAGGTTTCAAGTAAGCCCTACGCTGATAATAAAACAAAGACGGTGGGCAAGGAGACCGTACCAACCGTGGCTAATGCCCTCTTGTCTAAGGCTACTCGTCAGTACAAGAATCGTGAAGAAACTGGGAATGGTTCGACTTCATGGACTCCTCCAGGCTGGCATCAGGTCAAGAATCTAAAGGGCTCTTATACCCATGCAGTCGATAGAGGTCATCTGTTAGGCTATGCCTTAATCGGTGGTTTGGATGGTTTTGATGCCTCGACAAGCAATCCTAAAAACATTGCTGTTCAGACAGCCTGGGCAAATCAGGCGCAGGCCGAGGATTCGACTGGTCAAAACTATTATGAAAGTAAGGTGCGTAAAGCCTTGGACCAAAACAAGCGTGTCCGTTACCGTGTAACCCTTTACTACGCTTCAAACGAGGATTTAGTTCCTTCAGCTTCACAGATTGAAGCCAAGTCTTCAGATGGAGAATTGGAATTTAATGTTCTAGTTCCCAATGTTCAAAAGGGGCTTCAACTGGATTACCGAACTGGAGAAGTAACTGTAACTCATACTCAATGAAAATCAAAAAGCAAACTAGGAAGCTAGCCGCAGGTTGCTCAAAGCACAGCTTTGAGGTTGCAGATAAAGCTGACGTGGTTTGAAGAGATTTTCGAAGAGTATCAGTAAAAGATAAGATAAACTCCTATATCACTTATGGATGTAGGAGTTCTTTTTTCTAGTTTAAGTAGGGCTAGAGTAGGTACTAAGAAAAAATGGTAACTTCTAAAACTAACTTCCAGTTTCCCACAACCTAGCTTTTAGTATGAGAAAAACGCGTGAAATCAGTGGAAATCCGTCTTAGACTAACTTCCAGTTTTGGGAGAGAGATGGAAGTTACTTTGAGAAGTTACGCTAAGAAAAAAATAATATGTATTGGATTAAATTTTGTGATATAATAAAGGATAAGATACTATTTTAGGAGAAGAACTATGGAAGACCCAAGTAGTCAGAATTTGTTGCTACAATTTGTTTTATTGTTTATCTTGACGGTATTAAATGCCTTTTTCTCAGCCACAGAAATGGCCATGGTTTCTCTTAATCGTGCCCGAGTTGAACAAAAGGCGGAAGAAGGAGACAGACGCTACATCCGCCTGCTGAAGGTACTAGAAAATCCTAACCACTTTTTATCAACCATTCAGGTAGGAATCACCCTGATTACAATCTTATCAGGGGCGAGTTTAGCTGATACTCTAGGACGTGTGATTGCCTCTTGGCTTGGGAATAGCGAAACAGCACAAGCAGTGGCAACTTTTCTATCCTTGGCATTTTTGACCTATATTTCCATCGTTTTTGGGGAATTATATCCTAAGAGAATCGCTCTTAATCTAAAGGATGCCTTGGCCATTCGTACAGCGCCGGTTATCATTGGGATCGGAAAACTAGTCAGTCCTTTTGTTTGGCTTTTAGCTGCTTCGACCAATTTCTTGAGCCATTTGACTCCTATGTCATTTGATGATGCGGATGAAAAGATGACCCGTGATGAAATTGCCTATATGCTGACAAATAGTGAAGAAACGTTGGATGCTGATGAGATTGAGATGCTACAAGGTGTCTTTTCGCTCGATGAACTGATGGCACGAGAGGTTATGGTTCCTCGGACAGATGCTTTTATGGTGGATATTCAGGATGATAGTCAAAGCATTATCCAAAGTATTTTAAAACAAAACTTTTCCCGTATACCAGTTTACGATGGGGATAAGGACAATGTAATTGGAATCATTCACACCAAGAGTCTCCTTAAGGCTGGTTTTGTGGATGGTTTTGATAATATTGTTTGGAAGAAAATCTTACAAGATCCACTTTTTGTACCTGAAACTATTTTTGTGGATGACTTGCTAAAAGAATTGCGCAATACCCAAAGACAAATGGCAATCTTGCTGGATGAATACGGTGGTATGGCTGGTTTGGTGACTTTGGAAGACCTCTTAGAGGAAATTGTTGGTGAAATTGATGATGAAACGGACAAAGCAGCAATAGATGTTCATCAGATTGGCGAGGATACCTACATTGTTCAAGGAACGATGACCCTCAATGATTTCAATAATTACTTTGATGTTGAACTGGAAAGTGATGACGTTGATACCATTGCTGGTTACTATTTGACAGGAGTGGGGACCATTCCGACGACTGAGAAACTTAGCTATGAATTGGTCAGCCAAAACAAACAACTTATCTTAACCAATGATAAAGTGAAAAATGGACGTGTTACCAAGGTAAAAGTCCAAATTACCGAAGTTGAAATAGAAGAAGAAACAGAGTAAACTAGAGGCTTTTGTCACCAGGTGTGACGAAGCTTTTTTCAGTTGATTTCATGAGGGAATTATGTCATGGAAAGAACTTTGCCCCAAAAGTTTTTCAAAATTATCCGTATTTATCAGAAGAAAAATAAAAAAGCCCTTCAAATTGGGCTTTCTGTTCATTTGAAACCTGATAAATCAAGTTATAGAAGGCGGTAGACGGATTTGAACCGACGATCAAGCTTTTGCAGAGCCGTGCCTTACCACTTGGCTATACCGCCTTAACGTTTCTTATTATACCTTGAAAATGATTTTCAGTCAATAGCTTTTTCAGTTTTTTGTACCATAGTGTGATTCGAATGTAATGCTAAGTTTTCTATGGGAAAAAGATTACCAAAAATCTACTGAATCCCCTTGAAAAATCTAGCTAATTAGGGTATAATATAAATAATCATTTGTCGTAGGTTTTGTCTGAAATATTGTCCAGACAAGGCTCACAGCAGTTAAATCTTCTGAAAAAGTCAGATTTAGCTGCTCTTTTTGTGCTTTTTTTCAGGATTTTGAGTACTTGTAATAAAGACTTAAAAATTCTGAAAATTCATCAAAGGGACACGGTGATAAGGGTTTTACAACCATATGACGATTAGAAAGCCTGATTGACAAGGCTTGGAACTTATTTACAAAGGAGAATCATCTTGGCAGGACATGACGTTCAATACGGGAAACATCGTACCCGTCGTAGTTTTTCAAGAATCAAAGAAGTTCTTGACTTACCAAATTTGATTGAAATTCAAACTGACTCATTCAAAGATTTCCTAGACCACGGTCTTAAGGAAGTGTTTGAAGATGTATTGCCAATTTCAAACTTCACAGACACAATGGAGTTGGAATTTGTTGGATATGAAATCAAGGAACCCAAATATACGCTAGAAGAAGCTCGTATTCACGATGCTAGCTACTCAGCACCAATTTTTGTAACCTTCCGCTTGATCAATAAAGAAACAGGCGAAATCAAGACCCAAGAAGTTTTCTTTGGTGATTTCCCGATCATGACAGAAATGGGTACTTTCATTATCAATGGTGGTGAACGTATCATTGTATCTCAGTTGGTTCGCTCGCCAGGTGTTTACTTTAATGACAAAGTAGATAAGAACGGTAAAGTGGGCTATGGTTCAACTGTTATCCCTAACCGTGGAGCTTGGTTGGAACTTGAAAGCGACTCAAAAGATATTACCTACACTCGTATCGACCGTACTCGTAAGATTCCATTTACAACCTTGGTTCGTGCGCTTGGTTTCTCAGGTGATGATGAAATCTTTGATATCTTTGGTGATAGCGAATTGGTTCGCAACACTGTTGAAAAAGATATCCACAAGAATCCAATGGACTCTCGTACAGACGAAGCTTTGAAAGAAATCTACGAACGCCTTCGTCCAGGTGAGCCTAAGACAGCTGAAAGCTCACGTAGCTTGCTTGTGGCTCGTTTCTTTGACCCACGTCGCTATGACTTAGCAGCAGTTGGTCGTTACAAGATCAATAAAAAACTCAATGTTAAAACACGCTTGCTTAACCAAACCATTGCAGAGCCATTGGTAGACCCTGAAACTGGAGAAATCTTGGTAGAAGCTGGAACTGTTATGACTCGTAGTGTGATTGAAAGCATTGAAAGCCATTTGGATGGTGACTTGAACAAGATTGTTTATATTCCAAATGATGCAGCCGTTGTGACTGAGCCAGTTGTTCTTCAAAAATTCAAGGTTGTTGCACCAACTGATCCAGACCGCGTCGTAACCATCATTGGTAATGCCAATCCAGATGACAAAGTTCGTATCGTCACTCCTGCAGATATCCTTGCTGAGATGAGCTACTTCCTCAACTTGGCTGAAGGACTTGGCCGTGTAGATGATATCGACCACCTTGGAAACCGTCGTATCCGTGCAGTTGGTGAATTGCTTGCCAACCAAGTACGTCTCGGACTTTCTCGTATGGAACGTAATGTCCGTGAACGTATGTCTGTTCAAGACAACGAAGTCTTGACGCCACAACAAATCATCAACATCCGTCCTGTAACAGCTGCGGTGAAAGAATTCTTTGGTTCATCACAGTTGTCACAGTTCATGGACCAACACAACCCACTTTCTGAGTTGTCTCACAAACGCCGTTTGTCAGCCTTAGGACCTGGTGGTTTGACACGTGACCGCGCTGGATATGAAGTACGTGACGTGCACTACACTCACTATGGTCGTATGTGTCCCATCGAGACACCTGAAGGACCTAACATCGGTTTGATCAATAACTTGTCATCTTACGGACATTTGAACAAGTATGGTTTTGTTCAAACACCATACCGTAAGGTTGACCGTGAAACAGGCGTTGTTACGAACGAAATCGTTTGGTTGACAGCCGATGAAGAAGATGAATTTACTGTAGCACAGGCTAATTCTCGTCTGAATGAAGATGGAACATTTGCTGAGAAAGTTGTCATGGGACGTCACCAAGGGGTTAACCAAGAGTATCCAGCTAATATTGTTGACTACATGGACGTTTCACCAAAACAGGTAGTTGCCGTTGCGACAGCATGTATTCCTTTCTTGGAAAACGATGACTCCAACCGTGCCCTCATGGGAGCCAACATGCAACGTCAGGCTGTGCCATTGATCAATCCTCAGGCACCTTACGTTGGTACTGGTATGGAATACCAAGCAGCCCACGATTCAGGAGCTGCTGTGATTGCTCAGTATGATGGTAAAGTTACTTACGCAGATGCTGACAAGGTAGAAGTTCGTCGTGAAGATGGTTCATTGGACGTTTATCACATCCAAAAATTCCGTCGTTCAAACTCAGGTACTGCTTACAACCAACGCACTCTCGTAAAAGTTGGCGATGTCGTTGAAAAAGGTGATTTCATCGCTGACGGACCTTCTATGGAAAATGGGGAAATGGCACTTGGACAAAACCCAATCGTTGCCTACATGACTTGGGAAGGTTACAACTTCGAGGATGCTGTTATCATGAGCGAACGCTTGGTCAAAGACGATGTCTACACATCTGTCCACCTTGAAGAATACGAATCAGAAACGCGCGATACAAAGCTTGGGCCTGAAGAAATCACTCGTGAAATTCCAAACGTTGGTGAAGATGCCCTTAAAGACCTTGACGAAATGGGTATTATCCGTATCGGTGCTGAGGTTAAAGAAGGCGACATCCTTGTAGGTAAAGTAACACCTAAGGGTGAGAAAGACCTTTCAGCTGAAGAACGTCTCTTGCACGCTATCTTCGGAGACAAATCTCGTGAAGTGCGTGATACTTCTCTTCGTGTACCACACGGTGCCGATGGTGTCGTTCGTGATGTTAAGATCTTTACACGTGCAAATGGAGATGAGTTGCAATCAGGTGTTAACATGCTGGTTCGCGTTTACATCGCTCAAAAACGTAAGATCAAGGTCGGAGATAAGATGGCCGGACGTCACGGAAACAAGGGGGTTGTCTCTCGTATCGTTCCTGTAGAAGATATGCCTTACCTTCCAGACGGAACTCCAGTCGACATCATGTTGAACCCACTTGGGGTGCCATCACGTATGAATATCGGTCAGGTTATGGAGCTCCACCTTGGTATGGCGGCTCGTACTCTTGGTATTCACATCGCAACACCAGTCTTTGACGGAGCAAGTTCTGAAGACCTTTGGTCAACTGTTAAAGAAGCAGGTATGGATAGCGATGCCAAAACAATCCTTTACGATGGCCGTACTGGGGAGCCGTTTGATAACCGTGTTTCTGTCGGAGTCATGTACATGATCAAACTCCACCATATGGTTGACGATAAATTGCACGCGCGTTCAGTCGGACCTTACTCAACCGTTACCCAACAACCACTCGGAGGTAAAGCTCAGTTTGGTGGACAACGTTTCGGTGAGATGGAGGTTTGGGCTCTTGAAGCCTACGGTGCCTCAAATGTCCTTCAAGAAATCTTGACTTACAAGTCTGACGATATTAACGGACGTTTGAAAGCTTATGAAGCTATTACAAAAGGAAAACCAATTCCAAAACCAGGTGTTCCAGAATCCTTCCGAGTTCTTGTCAAAGAATTGCAATCTCTTGGTCTTGACATGCGTGTCCTAGACGAGGATGACCAAGAAGTGGAACTTCGCGACTTGGATGAAGGAATGGACGAAGATGTCATCCACGTAGATGACCTTGAAAAAGCCCGCGAGAAAGCAGCACAAGAGGCTAAAGCAGCCTTTGAAGCTGAAGAAGCTGAAAAAGCAACAAAAGCGGAAGCAACAGAAGAAGCTGCTGAAGAATAAGCAGTTCACTTAGAATAGAAAGGGAAGAAATAGTGGTTGATGTAAATCGTTTTAAAAGTATGCAAATCACCCTAGCTTCTCCAAGCAAAGTCCGTTCATGGTCTTATGGAGAAGTCAAAAAACCTGAAACAATCAATTACCGTACCTTGAAACCAGAACGTGAAGGACTCTTTGATGAAGTTATCTTTGGTCCTACAAAAGACTGGGAATGTGCTTGTGGTAAGTACAAACGCATTCGTTACAGAGGGATTGTTTGTGACCGTTGTGGGGTTGAAGTAACGCGTACAAAAGTTCGTCGTGAGCGTATGGGGCATATCGAATTGAAAGCTCCTGTATCTCACATCTGGTACTTCAAGGGGATTCCAAGTCGTATGGGCTTGACCCTTGATATGAGCCCTCGTGCCCTCGAGGAAGTTATCTATTTTGCGGCTTATGTGGTGATTGATCCTAAGGATACACCACTGGAGCACAAGTCTATCATGACAGAGCGCGAATACCGTGAGCGCTTGCGTGAATATGGTTATGGATCATTCGTTGCCAAGATGGGTGCCGAAGCCATCCAAGACCTTTTGAAACAAGTAGATCTTGAAAAAGAAATTGCTGAACTCAAAGAAGAATTGAAAACAGCTACTGGACAAAAACGTGTCAAAGCCATCCGTCGTTTGGATGTTTTAGATGCCTTCTACAAATCTGGAAACAAACCTGAATGGATGATTCTCAACATCCTTCCGGTTATTCCACCAGATCTTCGTCCAATGTTGCAGTTGGATGGTGGCCGTTTTGCCTCATCTGACTTGAACGACCTTTACCGCCGTGTTATCAACCGTAACAACCGTTTGGCTCGTTTGCTTGAGTTGAATGCGCCTGGTATCATCGTTCAAAATGAGAAGCGTATGCTTCAAGAAGCGGTTGACGCTTTGATTGACAATGGTCGTCGTGGTCGTCCAATCACAGGACCAGGTAGTCGTCCTCTTAAATCATTGAGCCACATGCTTAAAGGGAAACAAGGACGCTTCCGTCAAAACTTGCTTGGTAAACGTGTTGACTTCTCAGGACGTTCCGTTATCGCCGTTGGTCCAACTCTTAAGATGTACCAATGTGGTGTGCCACGTGAAATGGCGATCGAGCTCTTTAAACCATTCGTGATGCGTGAAATTGTTGCGCGTGATATCGTGCAAAACGTCAAAGCAGCTAAACGCTTGGTCGAACGTGGAGATGAGCGTATCTGGGATATCCTTGAAGAAGTGATCAAAGAACACCCAGTGCTTTTGAACCGCGCACCGACCCTTCACCGTTTGGGTATCCAAGCCTTCGAGCCAGTCTTGATTGATGGTAAGGCCCTTCGCTTGCACCCGCTTGTCTGTGAAGCCTACAATGCCGACTTTGACGGGGACCAAATGGCCATCCACGTACCGCTTTCAGAAGAAGCCCAAGCAGAAGCTCGTATCCTCATGCTCGCTGCTGAGCACATCTTGAACCCGAAAGATGGTAAACCAGTTGTTACTCCATCTCAGGACATGGTTTTGGGTAACTACTACTTGACTATGGAAGAAGCTGGTCGTGAAGGTGAAGGAATGGTCTTCAAAGACCGTGACGAAGCGGTTATGGCTTACCGTAATGGTTATGTTCACCTTCACTCACGTGTTGGTATCGCAACAGACAGTCTCAACAAGCCTTGGACAGAAGAGCAAAAACACAAGGTATTGCTTACAACAGTTGGTAAAATCCTCTTCAACGACATCATGCCAGAGGGGTTACCATACTTGCAAGAACCAAACAATGCCAACTTGACAGAAGGCGTTCCAGCCAAATACTTCTTGCCACTAGGTGGGGACATCAAGGAAGCTATCAGAAAACTTGAACTTAACCCTCCATTCAAGAAGAAAAACCTTGGAAATATCATCGCTGAAATCTTCAAACGTTTCCGTACGACAGAAACTTCTGCCCTACTTGACCGTATGAAGAACCTCGGTTACCACCACTCAACTCTTGCAGGATTGACAGTGGGTATCGCCGATATCCCAGTCGTTGATGACAAGGCTGAAATCATTGAAGAATCACACAAACGTGTAGAACAAATCACAAAACAATTCCGTCGTGGTATGATTACAGACGACGAGCGTTACAATGCCGTTACAGCTGAATGGCGTGCTGCCCGTGAAAAACTAGAGAAACGTTTGATTGCTAACCAAGATCCTAAGAACCCAATCGTTATGATGATGGATTCTGGAGCCCGTGGTAACATCTCAAACTTCTCACAGCTGGCCGGTATGCGTGGTCTGATGGCTGCTCCGAATGGACGTATCATGGAATTGCCAATCCTTTCAAACTTCCGCGAAGGTTTGTCAGTACTCGAAATGTTCTTCTCAACTCACGGTGCGCGTAAAGGTATGACCGATACGGCCCTTAAGACAGCCGACTCAGGTTACTTGACTCGTCGTTTGGTTGACGTTGCCCAAGATGTTATCATCCGTGAGGACGACTGTGGAACAGACCGTGGTCTCTTGATCCGTTCTATCGCAGAAGGAAAGGAGATGATTGAGTCTCTCGAAGAGCGTCTCAATGGTCGCTACACTAAGAAAACTGTTAAACATCCAGAAACTGGTGCAGTGATTATCGGTCCAAATGAGTTGATTACAGAAGACAAGGCGCGTGAAATTGTTAATGCTGGTGTGGAAGAAGTGACTATCCGCTCTGTATTTACATGTAACACTCGTCATGGTGTCTGCCGTCACTGTTATGGTATCAACTTGGCGACTGGTGATGCGGTTGAAGTTGGTGAAGCAGTTGGTACAATCGCTGCCCAATCTATCGGGGAACCGGGGACACAGCTTACAATGCGTACCTTCCACACGGGTGGGGTTGCCTCAAATACCGATATCACTCAGGGTCTTCCTCGTGTCCAAGAAATCTTTGAAGCCCGCAATCCTAAAGGGGAAGCGGTTATCACAGAGGTTAAAGGACAAGTTACTGCTATCGAAGAAGATGCATCAACTCGTACCAAGAAAGTCTTTGTTAAGGGCGAAACTGGTGAAGGTGAGTACGTCGTTCCATTTACAGCTCGTATGCGTGTTGAAGTTGGGGACCAAGTAGCGCGTGGTGCTGCTCTTACAGAAGGTTCTATCCAACCAAAACGTCTCCTTGCAGTTCGCGATGTCTTGTCAGTTGAAACTTACCTTCTTGGTGAAGTACAAAAAGTTTACCGTAGCCAAGGGGTGGAAATCGGTGACAAACACATCGAGGTAATGGTTCGTCAAATGATCCGTAAAGTGCGTGTCATGGATCCAGGTGACACAGATCTTCTCATGGGTACCCTCATGGATATCAATGACTTTACAGATGCTAACAAGGATGTTCTTATCGCAGGTGGAGTTCCAGCGACTGGTCGACCAGTCCTTATGGGAATTACCAAAGCCTCACTTGAAACAAACAGTTTCTTGTCAGCAGCTTCCTTCCAGGAAACAACTCGTGTCCTTACAGATGCGGCTATCCGTGGTAAGAAAGACCATCTCCTTGGACTTAAAGAAAATGTTATCATCGGTAAAATCATCCCAGCAGGTACTGGTATGGCCCGTTACCGTAACCTTGAACCACATGCTATCAATGAAGAAGAATACCTTAATCCTCCAGTAGAGGAAGAAGGAAATGAAGAAACAACAGAAGTAGTTGTGGATACTGTCGTTGAAACTGTGGAAGAAACAGTAGAATAAAAGAGAATGAGAGAGCCTTCGGGTTCTCTTTCTATTTTCTGAAAACTTTCTCCGTTTTTCCAAGAAATGTGGTAAAATAAAAGAAAGAAGCTGACAAAGGAGACAGGTATGGAACAAACATTCTTTATTATTAAACCAGATGGTGTAAAAAGAGGATTAGTAGGTGAAGTGTTGAAACGTATCGAACAACGTGGATTTACAATTGAAAAATTGGAGTTGCGTTCACAGCTTTCAGAAGAGCTGATTGACCAGCACTATCAGGACTTGGTTGGTCAGAGTTTTTACCCACCGATTCGTGAATTTATGACTTCAGGCCCAGTTTTTGTAGGTATCATTTCTGGTCCTAAAGTAATCGAAACTTGGCGGATCATGATGGGTGCAACTCGTCCAGAAGAAGCTTTACCAGGAACTATTCGAGGTGATTTTGCAAAAGCTGCTGGAGAAAATGAGGTTATCCAAAATGTTGTACATGGTTCGGATTCAGAAGAGTCAGCTAAGCGAGAAATTGCTCTTTGGTTTTAAGAGTTGATTGGCTCAATCAATCGGTTAAAAGCTCATTTGAATAGAAAGTATAGTCACATAAAAAAGAAAGGACTAACTTCGTCCTTTCTCATTCTTAGTTTTTCTTCAACCCACTACAGTTAACAAAGAGTCTTAATTCTTAAAAATTGATAGAGTTGACAAATGGTAGAAAAAAGCTCTTTTTACTAAGTTAAGTATCAACTACAGTTACGATTAGCATTCGTTACCGAACCCATTCGCCATTATAATTGACAGAATAGCCATCTACGGTCGTATTCACTGCCAAAGCACCTGAGCTATAAGCATAGTACCATTTGCCATTAACCTGGAACCAACCTGTCTTCATATCTCCATTACTTGCATTTAGGTAGTACCAAGTTGAACCATCTTGATACCAACCAGTTGCCATAGCTCCTGAGGAATGGAGATAGTACCATTTGTTCCCAAGGTTTTGCCAACCTGTTTTCATATCGCCATTTGGCTGGTCTAAATAATACCAAGTGGTACCTTCCTGATACCAGCCAGTGGTCATTGCACCTGATGAACGGAGGTAGTACCACTTATTGCCAATTTGCTTCCAACCAGTTTGCATGATACCAGTTTCTGAATCTAGATAGTACCAAGCTGAACCATCATTTATCCAACCTACACGTCTTTCACCACCAAGATTCTTATTCCCAGAATTTCCTGTTTTTGCTAGGTAATACCAGTTAGATTGATCATAAAGCCAACCTGTCTTTAAATAATGATCTTGATCAAAGTAGTAGTATGCTAATTTAAGAACTTCGGGACCTTCCCAGCCTTCACCATGTTTTTTCCCAACGGTTAAGGAATATTTTAGCTCTAATTCTTGCCAACCAACAAACTCTTGTAGCACTCCATTTTCGTCAAAGTAGTACCATTCTGGCATTGGGGAACCTTCTAATCTGATACCATTAGGGTAAGGACCAATTGTATATCCTTTAACTGGCATTGGAATGTACTGCCAACCAACAACCATTTCGCCATTATAATCAAAATAATAGGTCTTCCCATCAATCACTCGCCAGTCCGTTTCTTTGAGGTCCCCCTTTTTGTAATAGGTTCTACCGTTTTCTTGGACAAACTGCCATCCTTCAGAGTTATCTGCAAATACTGTATTCGTAGCTAGCAAACCAAAGAAAATTACTGTTAGTCCAGCTTGCATAGTTTTTTTCAAAAGTTTCATTTATATATACCTCCAATATTAAATCCATTCACCAGATGAAGCGAAATTATAAACTTTACCATCAATAGTTTGGCTACCTGTAACCATTGCTCCACTTGAATTGAGATAATACCAATTTCCTCCCACTTTTATCCAACCGGTTTTCATGTCTCCATTTTTATTATCTAAGTAATACCATCTGCCTCGTATATATTTCCAACCTGTTGCCATTGAACCAGAGGTTTCCAGATAATACCATTTCCCATTTACTTTTTGCCAATCTGTGAGCATCTTACCGGAGGCGTCTAGATAGTACCAAGTGTCATTTATCTTTTGCCAACCTGTTTGTTTCGTACTGTTCTTATAATAGTACCAAGTACCACCAATCAATTTCCAACCATCAATAGAATGCCCTCGAATAACAGAGTAGATGAAAGATAGAGCCTTCTCATTTAACTTGACAGCATAATTCATTTGTTCTGCCTCACTCCCATTGGTATGAACTCCGACAACCCTATTGGTAGAATCATATACTGCTGAACCGCTTGCACCACGCAAAGTATCTACTTGATAGAATAAAAAATCATTTGTATCTTGAAGTATCGTTTTTGTATCAGTATACATCTGCTTAATATCCTTATTAACAGCAGAATATCCCGTAACTGTTACATCTAGATTTTTAGTATTTTCTAAATTATTTGGAAGTCCTAACGTCCCCAATTGAGCGCCAATCGGTTCTTCCAAAATTAAAACTGCTAAGTCATAGGTAGTAAGCTCATCTGGATCAGTATTTCGAAATTCTTTTAAATAACGAACTTCTTTGACTTTTATTTCACCAAATGGATTACTATCTGGAGTAGCCGCAGGCATAATCTCTACTTCAGTCGCTTCTGTTTTGGATTCACGGTCATAAACGACATGAGCTGCTGTAATCAAAACATTGTCTTTGATAAAGGAAGCACTTCCTCTACCTGTACCTATTTCTACTGAATCGGCATTTTTAAATTTGAATGTTGCTTTTACATAAGCTGATGTAGAGTAAGGATATTGTAAAGTATTTTTTACCTTAACTAAATCATTTTTGCCAATAATGACTTCTGACTGATTTGTATAATATTGACCATAAGTCGGTGAAACATCGGGAAGTGAAAAATTATTAGTTCCTGGATCCTCTTGTAATGTTTCACTTACCTCATACTCCTCGCCTGTACTTGAAATAACAGTCAACGCAGATACTGTCGGTAGCTGACTAGCTAATAAAGTACTAGCAATAATTGAAATACCGAATTTGCGATAAAATGTTTTCTTCATTTTTATAATTCATTCCTTTCGTTTCACTCAAGGCACAACACAGAATGAAAAAGTGTTGTGCTCTTTGTTTTATAATAACAGTGAGAAAGCCTATCACTACTACAAATCACGGGGAGGTGAATAAGTGAGTGGTACAGCCACTACCTCGCATTTTTATAGGTGTCATTCTTTCCATCAAGCACAAGAACTGTGACTAAGAGCACGTAAACTTATAATTGAATAAGCGACTCGTTTGTGAAAGGAAAGAATAGTCAAGGGATAGGCAGACTCAAATTTTATGAAGGGAGCCCCCTCATGTTAAAAATTATTTATATGGCATCGAAAAGCTATCATCGCTATCTGTCGCAGATTATTGGTTGCCATCTACCACGTACTTTTAAAACAGGAGAGTTATAATCCAAGATTACAAGGTCTTACAGAAATAAGAAATTCAGATAAGACAATGTCTGTCCAAGATGCCGTTCGTTTTGCACAACAGCACGGATTCAAGGTGCTTTAATTTTAAAGGTTGGGTATCAAGACCTCTTTTTAGTGTGCCCAAAATTTAGAGAAGTAATCAATCAACTAACTTTTATTTTTTCAAACTTGCCCCTACAATTTTTAATGAATAATAAAAGCGAATATACTAGAGACTAATTCTATTCCATTATTCTTTAATCAGCCTTCCCAACATCAAGACCATTGGACTTCTTTTGTGATTGCACTCGAATCTCCAATTGTCTATTCTTCTGAATAAACTGTTGGTAAGGAATTGTATTACTAAACATAAAAACACCTAGCAATGCAAATGTAACTAATTTTTTAATTCCACGTTTTTTTCTCATGCAATGAAACCCCTTTCTTTTTCCTTGTTTTTATTCTAACAGATATATTTTATTTAGCCAAGTGTTTTTATTGCATTTTGAACTTTTTTTCTTATTATTACCATAAAGAATTATTTGTTTCTTTAACTTACTATTTTGAACTAAAAACTTTATAATGAAATTAAGCAAATAGGAAGGTTTATTATCTTTAATGAATACACTCGCAGAGAAATTCAGATTGAAAAGAAAAGAGTTGAGACTCTCCCAACAAACTCTTGCAGAAGGAATTTGTGAACAAAGCCAGATTAGTAAAATTGAAAGAGGTCATTTTATTCCCTCCGCAGACTTGTTATTCAAACTCTCTCAACGACTTGAAGTCCCTTTGGATTACTTTTTCAATGAACAAATCGAAGTTAAGTCTAACCTCTCTAATTTCAAACATCTATCTGCTCGCCTATTAGATGACAGAAATTATGACGATTTAGAATATCTTTATAAAATAGAGGTAGAACGAAGCACTTTTCTAACATTAGAAGACCGAACTTACCTTGAATGGATTAAATCTATAATTGACTTCTATCAATACGACAGTAAGTGTGAGGCAATTTCGTCATTGGAAAATATATTATTAAAAGTCTCTTCAAATACTCTGATTTATTTAAAGGCCTTGAATACTCTATCTAATTTCTATTCCTTAGAGGGTCGTGAACAAGAATATGAGGCAAACTACTCTCATTTGATGGAGTTATATCAGACAAAAAATTTTGAGCATCAAGAGTTTTTATTTGGCTACATCAGAGTTCGTTACAATTACGCTCACTACCTAGTATCAAAGGAAAAATATAATGAAGCCATCCAAGAAGCTCTTGAGACTATCGAACTCTGTAAAGAGAGGCAAACAAGTTACCAACTAGCTCCCCTGCTCGTTCTCGTTGGAAATTGTGGAACACAATTCCTTGGCAAAGAACAAGTCAAAAATTATTATATAGAAGCAAGAGAGCTATGCAAGATTTATAACAATCCTTTCTCTGTGAAAATTGCAAGTTTTTCCCACCTTTTCTCAATACTGAAACAACATCTTTCCAGAACTTCAATAATTTCTTTTTGTGTTAAATCATTATTTAACTAAATCTTTGGAGGCAATACGTTTTCAAAGCTACTTTTTACCATAGATTTTGAGC
>NZ_VMLT01000106.1:0-4799 GCF_013276815.1 Streptococcus sp. 1055
GGTTGTAGTACTGAACAATGAAAAAACAATAAATCTGTCAGTGACAGAAATGAGTGAGAACTCAAACTTTTAATGAGAGTTTGATCCTGGCTCAGGACGAACGCTGGCGGCGTGCCTAATACATGCAAGTAGAACGCTGAAGGAGGAGCTTGCTTCTCTGGATGAGTTGCGAACGGGTGAGTAACGCGTAGGTAACCTGCCTGGTAGCGGGGGATAACTATTGGAAACGATAGCTAATACCGCATAAGAGTGGATGTTGCATGACATTTGCTTAAAAGGTGCAATTGCATCACTACCAGATGGACCTGCGTTGTATTAGCTAGTTGGTGGGGTAACGGCTCACCAAGGCGACGATACATAGCCGACCTGAGAGGGTGATCGGCCACACTGGGACTGAGACACGGCCCAGACTCCTACGGGAGGCAGCAGTAGGGAATCTTCGGCAATGGACGGAAGTCTGACCGAGCAACGCCGCGTGAGTGAAGAAGGTTTTCGGATCGTAAAGCTCTGTTGTAAGAGAAGAACGAGTGTGAGAGTGGAAAGTTCACACTGTGACGGTATCTTACCAGAAAGGGACGGCTAACTACGTGCCAGCAGCCGCGGTAATACGTAGGTCCCGAGCGTTGTCCGGATTTATTGGGCGTAAAGCGAGCGCAGGCGGTTAGATAAGTCTGAAGTTAAAGGCTGTGGCTTAACCATAGTAGGCTTTGGAAACTGTTTAACTTGAGTGCAAGAGGGGAGAGTGGAATTCCATGTGTAGCGGTGAAATGCGTAGATATATGGAGGAACACCGGTGGCGAAAGCGGCTCTCTGGCTTGTAACTGACGCTGAGGCTCGAAAGCGTGGGGAGCAAACAGGATTAGATACCCTGGTAGTCCACGCCGTAAACGATGAGTGCTAGGTGTTAGACCCTTTCCGGGGTTTAGTGCCGTAGCTAACGCATTAAGCACTCCGCCTGGGGAGTACGACCGCAAGGTTGAAACTCAAAGGAATTGACGGGGGCCCGCACAAGCGGTGGAGCATGTGGTTTAATTCGAAGCAACGCGAAGAACCTTACCAGGTCTTGACATCCCTCTGACCGCTCTAGAGATAGAGCTTTCCTTCGGGACAGAGGTGACAGGTGGTGCATGGTTGTCGTCAGCTCGTGTCGTGAGATGTTGGGTTAAGTCCCGCAACGAGCGCAACCCCTATTGTTAGTTGCCATCATTCAGTTGGGCACTCTAGCGAGACTGCCGGTAATAAACCGGAGGAAGGTGGGGATGACGTCAAATCATCATGCCCCTTATGACCTGGGCTACACACGTGCTACAATGGCTGGTACAACGAGTCGCAAGCCGGTGACGGCAAGCTAATCTCTTAAAGCCAGTCTCAGTTCGGATTGTAGGCTGCAACTCGCCTACATGAAGTCGGAATCGCTAGTAATCGCGGATCAGCACGCCGCGGTGAATACGTTCCCGGGCCTTGTACACACCGCCCGTCACACCACGAGAGTTTGTAACACCCGAAGTCGGTGAGGTAACCGTAAGGAGCCAGCCGCCTAAGGTGGGATAGATGATTGGGGTGAAGTCGTAACAAGGTAGCCGTATCGGAAGGTGCGGCTGGATCACCTCCTTTCTAAGGAAAAGGAACTGCGCATTGGTCTTGTTTAGTCTTGAGAGGTCTTGTGGGGCCTTAGCTCAGCTGGGAGAGCGCCTGCTTTGCACGCAGGAGGTCAGCGGTTCGATCCCGCTAGGCTCCATTGGTGAGAGATCACCAAGTAATGCACATTGAAAATTGAATATCTATATCAAATAGTAACAAGAAAATAAACCGAAAACGCTGTAGTATTAATAAGAGTTTATGACTGAAAGGTCAGAAAATAAGGTTAAGTTAATAAGGGCGCACGGTGGATGCCTTGGCACTAGGAGCCGAAGAAGGACGTGACAAACGACGATATGCCTTGGGTAGCTGTAAGTGAGCGATGATCCAGGGATTTCCGAATGGGGGAACCCAACAGGTACTACCTGTTACCCGCATCTGTTAAGGATGTGAGGAGGAAGACGCAGTGAACTGAAACATCTAAGTAGCTGCAGGAAGAGAAAGCAAAAGCGATTGCCTTAGTAGCGGCGAGCGAAACGGCAGGAGGGCAAACCGAAGAGTTTACTCTTCGGGGTTGTAGGACTGCAATGTGGACTCAAAGATTATAGAAGAATGATTTGGGAAGATCAGCCAAAGAGAGTAATAGCCTCGTATTTAAAATAGTCTTTGTACCTAGCAGTATCCTGAGTACGGCGGGACACGTGAAATCCCGTCGGAATCTGGGAGGACCATCTCCCAACCCTAAATACTCCCTAGTGACCGATAGTGAACCAGTACCGTGAGGGAAAGGTGAAAAGCACCCCGGGAGGGGAGTGAAATAGAACCTGAAACCGTGTGCCTACAACAAGTTCGAGCCCGTTAATGGGTGAGAGCGTGCCTTTTGTAGAATGAACCGGCGAGTTACGTTATGATGCGAGGTTAAGTTGAAGAGACGGAGCCGTAGGGAAACCGAGTCTGAATAGGGCGCCTTAGTATCATGACGTAGACCCGAAACCATGTGACCTACCCATGAGCAGGTTGAAGGTGCGGTAAGACGCACTGGAGGACCGAACCAGGGCACGTTGAAAAGTGCTTGGATGACTTGTGGGTAGCGGAGAAATTCCAAACGAACTTGGAGATAGCTGGTTCTCTCCGAAATAGCTTTAGGGCTAGCGTCGACATTAGAGATTCTTGGAGGTAGAGCACTGTTTGGGTGAGGGGTCCATCCCGGATTACCAATCTCAGATAAACTCCGAATGCCAAAGAATTATGGTCGGCAGTCAGACTGCGAGTGCTAAGATCCGTAGTCGAAAGGGAAACAGCCCAGACCACCAGCTAAGGTCCCAAAATAATTGTTAAGTGGAAAAGGATGTGGGGTTGCACAGACAACTAGGATGTTAGCTTAGAAGCAGCTATTCATTCAAAGAGTGCGTAATAGCTCACTAGTCGAGTGACCCTGCGCCGAAAATGTACCGGGGCTAAAACAATTTACCGAAGCTGTGGATACCTTTATAGGTATGGTAGGAGAGCGTTCTATGTGTGATGAAGGTATACCGTGAGGAGCGCTGGAACGCATAGAAGTGAGAATGCCGGTATGAGTAGCGAAAGACAGGTGAGAATCCTGTCCACCGTAAGACTAAGGTTTCCAGGGGAAGGCTCGTCCGCCCTGGGTCAGTCGGGACCTAAGGAGAGACCGAAAGGTGTATCCGATGGACAACAGGTTGATATTCCTGTACTAGAGTATGTAGTGATGGAGGGACGCAGTAGGCTAACTAAAGCAGACGATTGGAAGAGTCTGTCTAAGCAGTGAGGTGTGAATTGAGTCAAATGCTTAATTCTATAACATTGAGCTGTGATGGGGAGCGAAGTTTAGTAGCGAAGTTAGTGACGTCACACTGCCAAGAAAAGCTTCTAGCGTTTAAACATACTCTACCCGTACCGCAAACCGACACAGGTAGTCGAGGCGAGTAGCCTCAGGTGAGCGAGAGAACTCTCGTTAAGGAACTCGGCAAAATGACCCCGTAACTTCGGGAGAAGGGGTGCTGACTTTAAGTCAGCCGCAGTGAATAGGCCCAAGCAACTGTTTATCAAAAACACAGCTCTCTGCTAAATCGTAAGATGATGTATAGGGGGTGACGCCTGCCCGGTGCTGGAAGGTTAAGAGGAGTGCTTAGCGCAAGCGAAGGTATGAATTGAAGCCCCAGTAAACGGCGGCCGTAACTATAACGGTCCTAAGGTAGCGAAATTCCTTGTCGGGTAAGTTCCGACCCGCACGAAAGGCGTAATGATTTGGGCACTGTCTCAACGAGAGACTCGGTGAAATTTTAGTACCTGTGAAGATGCAGGTTACCCGCGACAGGACGGAAAGACCCCATGGAGCTTTACTGCAGTTTGATATTGAGTGTCTGTACCACATGTACAGGATAGGTAGGAGTCTACGAAATCGGGACGCCAGTTTCGAAGGAGACGCTGTTGGGATACTACCCTTGTGTTATGGCCACTCTAACCCAGATAGGTGATCCCTATCGGAGACAGTGTCTGACGGGCAGTTTGACTGGGGCGGTCGCCTCCTAAAAGGTAACGGAGGCGCCCAAAGGTTCCCTCAGAATGGTTGGAAATCATTCGCAGAGTGTAAAGGTATAAGGGAGCTTGACTGCGAGAGCTACAACTCGAGCAGGGACGAAAGTCGGGCTTAGTGATCCGGTGGTTCCGTATGGAAGGGCCATCGCTCAACGGATAAAAGCTACCCTGGGGATAACAGGCTTATCTCCCCCAAGAGTTCACATCGACGGGGAGGTTTGGCACCTCGATGTCGGCTCGTCGCATCCTGGGGCTGTAGTCGGTCCCAAGGGTTGGGCTGTTCGCCCATTAAAGCGGCACGCGAGCTGGGTTCAGAACGTCGTGAGACAGTTCGGTCCCTATCCGTCGCGGGCGTAGGAAATTTGAGAGGATCTGCTCCTAGTACGAGAGGACCAGAGTGGACTTACCGCTGGTGTACCAGTTGTCTTGCCAAAGGCATCGCTGGGTAGCTATGTAGGGAAGGGATAAACGCTGAAAGCATCTAAGTGTGAAACCCACCTCAAGATGAGATTTCCCATGATTATATATCAGTAAGAGCCCTGAGAGATGATCAGGTAGATAGGTTAGAAGTGGAAGTGTGGCGACACATGTAGCGGACTAATACTAATAGCTCGAGGACTTATCCAAAGTAACTGAGAATACGAAAGCGAACGGTTTTCTTG
>NZ_VMLT01000107.1:0-15270 GCF_013276815.1 Streptococcus sp. 1055
TTCATTATAGAACTTTCACTTGATTCTCTTTTTTGCTACTTTTTTATAAAAAACAATAAAAAACTATTGACAAAACAAAAATATAGTTTATAATAAAAACATAGATAATGAAAATATCAAAAACTATAAAAAGGCAATGCGTTTATGAAAAAGAAAACAGCAGTGATATTTGGGACATTTGCTCCGCTTCATCAGGGTCATATCGATCTGATCCAGCGAGCCAAGCGGCAGTGTGACCAGGTCTGGGTTGTCGTTTCAGGCTATGAGGGAGATAGAGGGGAGCAGGTAGGTTTAACGCTTCAAAAAAGATTTCGATATATCCGAGAGGCCTTTGGTGATGACGAGTTGACCTCGGTTTGTAAGTTAGATGAGACCAATCTTCCCCGTTACCCTATGGGTTGGCAGGAGTGGTTGGACAAAATGTTAGCGGAGATTTCTTATGATGAAACCCAACAAGAACTGATCTTCTTTGTGGGAGAAGCAGACTATCAGCAAGAATTATCAAATCGTGGCTTTGAGACTGTCTTGCAAGAAAGAAAGTTTGGTATCTCAGAGACTATGATTCGAGAAAACCCAAGCAAATATTGGAAATATATTGCTCAACCCTTCCGACGTCAGTTTACAAAGAAAGTGTTGATTATGGGAAGTGCTAGCAATGGGAAGACCACTCTGGCCAAGGATTTGGCTAGGTATTACGATGCACCAGTCAGCTTGGAATATGCACGTGAGTACCAGATCAAAAACAATGTCCGCGACGATGAATTGACTCCAAAGGATTACTATTATCTCCTGTTGTGGCAGTATGACCAGACCTCTAAGTTAATTGACAGTAATGCCAATAGGGGACTGGTGATAGCAGACACCAACTCCTTAGTAACCAAGGGCTACTATGATTATTACATGGAGTCAGAGGATCAAGGGGACTTATCGGGAGAGACTTTTGATAATCTCTTTGCCTCGATCTTGGCTAAGGAAAAATGGGACTTGATTTTCTTTGTGCAACCTATTGGCTCCTATGTCAATGACGGATTTAGAGATATGACTATGGCAGAAGACCATATTCGTCATAGTTTTTCCCAGCATTTGGACCAGACGAGAGAGCGATATTTAGCAAACATTCCACTAGTTTATCTAGCTGAGGATTATCTAGGAAATTATGAAGCAGCAAAAGTGGCTATTGATGCCATTTACCAAGCAGATTAGGAGAAACATATGAAAAAACTAACTGAAAAAATCACACAATTTATCGAAAACTTTAAAAATGTTCATGCAGAAGCTCGCAAAATCGGTTTTGCAGGAATCATGCACTTGCTCTGGAAAGATCTCTTTGTCGGTCGTAGCCTCTTCCAGTGGTTGTATCTCATCGTCCTGTCAAGTGTTCCTTTGATCTTGGAATTCACGCAAAATACAGAAAGTCATGACTGGATGAGCTTGTTTGCCTCTTGGACTGGGATTGTCTGTGTTATCTTGGTAGCAGAAGGGCGTGCAAGCAATTATCTCTTTGGGGCCATTAACTCTGCTATCTATTTGATTTTGGCTATGAATGCGACTTTTTATGGTGAAGTTTTGACGACTGTTTACTTCTTTGTCATGCAGCCGATTGGTCTCTATGCTTGGCTGTCCAACCGTATCAATGACCAAGGAAAAGCAGAAGAATCTCACTTTGAAGCTAAGAAATTATCTGTGCTTGACTGGCTCAAGTACTTGGCCTTGACTGCTATCATCTGGATTGGTATGGGCTTGGCTTACCAAAGTATCCATAGTGCTCGCCCTTTCCGTGATAGTGTTACCGACGCGACCAATGGTGTAGGTCAGCTCTTGATGACACGTCTCTACCGTGAGCAATGGATTTTCTGGATTGCAACCAATATTTTTAGTATTTACCTCTGGTGGGGTGAAAATATCCATATTCAAGGGATGTACTGGGTTTACACACTCAATAGTCTAGTGGGTTGGTACCAATGGACCAAGGCAGTTCGTAAGGAGGCATAAAATGACGGACATAAAGATTCCAGAAGGGATGACGGAAAAAGAATATTTTGAAATTCATGCAAGTCAGGAGGAGTTTTTAGATTGGTACTACAAGCAGGAACTCCCTCAATACGAAAAACCAAGTGTGACGGTGGATATGGTAGCCTACTGCTTTGTTGAAGGAAAAATCAAGCTCTTATTAATTCGCCGCAAGGCTCACCCTTATCAAAATTGTTTGGCTCTGGTTGGAGGATTTATGGACAAGGGCGAAGATGCTGCGCATGCCTGTCAGCGTGAGGTGAGAGAAGAAGTCAATCTCTATCTTCCTTTGGAAAAAATTGAGCAATTGATGACCGTATCGACTCCCGGCCGTGATCCACGGGGCTGGACAGTGACCATTGCCCACTTGGTTTATTTGCCTAGTCGTGCATTAGAACTTGTTCAAGCAGGAGACGATGCCAAGGATGTGTTTTTTGTAGATGTCGATTTTCAGACAGGCAAATGCTACCTAGAGGGAGTGGAGTTGGAGGAACAAGCCTTCGCTTTTGACCATTATGCCATTATTCAAGAGTCTATCAAACGAATCCAAGGCCGTCTCGACTGGAATCCGACCTTCCTTTATCTGCTGGAGGAGGAGTTCACTGTCTACGAAGGGACTGAACTGGTCAATCTCATCAACCCCGGTCGTCCAATCGTCAGCAATAACTTTCTCGTAAAATACGGAGAATATGTAGAAGAAGTTGGACTCAAACGAGTGCCTAAAAAGAAACCAAGAAAAACCTATCGATTGAAATAAAAAACGAGGTCGGGATAAAGTTCCTGACCTCTTTGTTTGCCTTTATTAGTTTGCTTTGCTGTTGCGACTGTTTTTAGGGATAGTTATCTTTCTTAGAATTGCTCAACATGTGAGTAAAAAGTCTTTGTATCGATACTTGAGATATTTTTCGTGTAGGAATAACAAAGCTATATAGAAAATCATAAAGACTGTGGTCAGATAGAAGATATCAAACGAAGTTTTGCCATAGTGAGTTGTGGATTTATAGGAACCAATTGCTCCCAAAATCAACCAAGGAAGATACTTGAAATACTTATTTAGTATAAGAGTGCACTTCCTATATTCTATTTCACTGTTATTATATTCCTTTGCAGCTAAATATGTAAGCGATTAAATAAGAGCGATTTAAAAAATTTTAAACAAAATAGGAATTTTTCTCTGTTTTTTCTATTAGATTACGAATAGAAGAGTAGGAGGAGTAAAGGTGTTTAAATGATGTGAGATTTTTAAAATAGTTTAAATAAATTATTGACATATTTAAATCTAAATGTTACAATTCCATTACAAAAAGATTTCTTTATATTTCTAAAATATTACAAAGGAGTAGAAAAATGAAAAAGAAAACCTATATCAAATGAATGGCAGCGATTGTATTGGTTTCCACCTTGCTTTTGGGAGCTTGTGGAAATAAAAAAGAAGCTACTGAAACAAGTCAATCTTCTAGTTCTAAAGTAGCTTCTTCGAGCAAGGAAAATAAAATTCAGAAGTCCTCAAGTTCAATCTCATCAGAAAAGTCGAAAGTATCTTCTAATCAGTCAGAGATGGCTACTAATCAATCACAAGCAACACAAACATCTTCGGCACCAGAATCAAGACAAGGACAAGAAGATTCCAGTCAACAAACTCCTTCAACTCAACAGGCTCCTCAATCCCAGTCTAACCAATCAAGCTATGATCCTACAACTGACCGCAAACTTCAAGACAAACAAGCAGAGCAAAATAAACGCTACAAGGGTGTTTTAACCATGGTAGATGGTGATTTCTCAGCTGCAGCGGGCAATTGGAAGGGAGCAAATGGCGAAACCATCACAGTTTCATCAGGAGGTCAATTCACAGTAGAATCTGCTGATGGAAAGAAAGAAAACTACTCTATCAGAGGCTACTCTTATACTCTTGATGATGGCAAGTATAATGCCAAAATTGGTGGAGGAAAAATCATCCAAATTACAACAGGAGCGGATGGCAAGGTTTCCAGTGTTGCTTTGAGTCAATAATAACCCTTAGTATTTGAATTTTTACAGTCAAAAACCCGTAACCTTTAAGAGAGTTACGGGTTTTGGTCTATTAAGCCTTATCCAATTGCAAGAGGGCTTCAATCTCTGCTAGGGTGCTAGCTTGCGAAATGGTTCCACGGAGTTTGGCAGCGCCAGATGTTCCACGGAGATAGTGAGGAGCGAGGCCACGGAATTCACGAACTGCGACGTTTTCTCCTTTGAGGTTAATCAATCGTTTCAAATGTTCGTAGGCGATTTTCATCTTATCTTCAAAGGTCAAATCAGGTAGGATTTCTCCTGTTTCAAAGTAATGGTTGATTTGGTTGAAGAGGTAGGGATTTCCCATGGCAGCGCGGCCAATCATGACTGCATCAGCACCGACTTCTTCAATGCGTTGTTTGGCTTCTTGAACTGTACGGATGTCACCGTTGGCGATGAATGGAATCTTGGTCAGAGCTTGGGCAACCTTGTGCAGGGTCTCAAGGTCTGCGTGACCTGTATACATTTGCTCACGGGTACGGCCATGCATGGCGAGGGCAGAAACACCTGCTGCTTCAGCAGCGAGGGCATTTTCTACTGCAAGAGACGGGTCAGCCCAGCCGGTACGCATCTTGACAGTAAGTGGAATATCAAGGATAGATTGGACCTTGTTGATGATAGAGTAAATCTTATCTGGATCCTTGAGCCACATAGCGCCAGCTTCGTTCTTCACGATTTTGTTGACAGGGCAGCCCATGTTGATATCGACGATATTGGTTTTGGTGTTTTCTTGGATGAATTCTGCTGCGCGTGCGAGGCTGTCTTCATCACTACCAAATAGTTGGATAGAGACAGGGTTTTCGCCTTCGTCGATATGAAGCATGTGCAGGGTTTTTTCGTTGTTGTATTGGATTCCCTTGTCAGAGACCATTTCCATGACAACGAGTCCAGCTCCGAGCTCTTTTGCGATGGTACGAAAGGCTGAGTTGGTGACACCAGCCATAGGTGCTAAAACGGTACGATTGGGAATCTCAACATTGCCAATCATAAAAGGTGTATTAAGATTTGTCACGAATGAGTTCCTCCAGGTCCTTTTCATCAAAGTTGTAAGTAGTTTGGCAGAATTGACAAGTGATTTCTGCCCCGTGGTCTTCCTCTTTCATTTCCTGTAAGTCTGAGCTTGGAAGGCTGGCAAGAGCGTTCATAAAGCGTTCATGGCTACAGTCACATTGGAAACGGATTTCTTCTTCAGAAAGACGCTTGTAGGCTTCGTCTCCGTAGATAGCCTTGAGGAGGGCTTCGATATGGTCGTCGCTTTCGAGAAGAGTAGAGATAGCTGGCATTTCTTGGATGCGTTTTTCAAAGCGAGCAATCTCTTCTTCCTTGGCTCCCGGCAAGACTTGAACTAGGAAACCACCAGCAACCTTAACCTTGTCTTCTTCGTCCAAAAGGACATTGAGGCCGACTGCAGAAGGGGTTTGTTGGCTTTCTGTTAGGTAGAAAGCAAGGTCTTCCCCAATCTCTCCAGAGATGAGTGGGGTCAAGGAAGTATAAGGATTTCCAATGCCGTAGTCTGTGATAACGAGAAATTGACCATTTCCAACGAAAGGTCCGACTAGAACTTCACCAGTTGCGGTCTTTTTGATGTCAACACCAGGATTTTGAACATAGCCTTTGACGTTCCCCTTGGTATCTGCGACCGTGATAATGGCCCCTAGAGAGCTAGAACCCAGCACCTTAACTGTTAGTTTAGTATTTCCTTTTTCATTGGCTGCGAGAATCTGGCTGGCGATAAGAGTTCGACCAAGCGCTACAGTTGAGCTAGCTTGGGTTTTGTGTTTTTCTTGAGCAGTACGGACGGTTTCTGTGCTATCAAGGACAAAAGCACGAAAGGCTCCGCTTTCTGATATAGTTTTAATAATTTTATCCATAGCTACTATTTTAGCATAAAAATGCCCAAAGAGGGAGCCGTGTGTTTACTGATTTTCAGGATAATGGACTAGGAAATCAGCGTGAAAATAAAAAGAGAAACAGATTATTTCAGCATTTGTAAGATTTATGCTATGCTTAAGGTAGAAAATGAAAGGGGTAACAAATGTATTTAGGAGATTTGATGGAGAAAGCCGAGTGTGGTCAATTTTCAATCCTTTCCTTTCTATTACAAGAGTCTCAGACGACCGTCAAGGCTGTAATGGAAGAAACAGGATTTTCAAAAGCAACTCTAACCAAATATGTCACCCTGCTCAATGACAAGGCTTTGGATAGTGGTTTAGAGTTGACTATTCACTTAGAAAATGAAAATCTGCGCCTGTCGATCGGTGCAGCTACCAAGGGGAGAGATATTCGGAGCTTGTTTTTGGAGAATGCTGTTAAATACCAGATTGTGGTCTATCTTCTCTACCACCAACAATTTTTAGCCCATCAGCTGGCTCAAGAATTGATGATTAGCGAGGCTACGCTTGGGCGTCACTTGGCTGGTTTAAATCAGATTTTGTCAGAATTTGATTTATCCATCCAAAATGGACGTTGGCGAGGTCCAGAGCATCAGATTCGCTATTTCTATTTCTGTCTTTTCCGCAAGGTCTGGTCTAGTCAGGAGTGGGAAGGTCACATGCAGAAACCAGCGAGAAAGCAGGAAATTGCTACACTAGAAGAAATCTGCGGTGCAAGTTTGTCTTCGGGTCAGAAATTGGACTTGGTTCTCTGGGCTCATATCAGTCAACAACGTCTTCGGGTCAATGCTTGTCAGTTTCAAGTCATAGAAGAAAAAATGCGAGGGTATTTTGACAATATTTTCTACCTTCGTTTGCATCGAAAGGCTCCGTCCTTTTTTGCTGGGCAACACCTCCCTCTCGGAACTGAGGATGGGGAGATGATGATATTCTTCTCTTTCCTCCTATCTCATCGCATTCTTCCTCTTCATACTATGGAGTATATCCTTGGTTTTGGAGGACAGTTGGCAGGTTTACTGACGCAATTGATTCAAGAAATGAAGAAAGAGGAGTTACTGGGGGATTATACAGAGGACCATGTCACCTATGAACTCAGTCAGCTTTGTGCTCAAGTCTACCTCTATAAGGGCTATATTTTACAGGATCGCTACAAGTACCAGTTAGAGAATCGTCATCCCTATTTACTGATGGAACATGATTTTAAAGAGACAGCAGAGGAGATTTTTCATGCTCTACCTGCCTTTCATCAGGGGACAGATTTAGATAAGAAGATTCTCTGGGAATGGCTGCAGTTAATCGAATATATGGCTGAAAACGGTGGCCAGCATATGCGGATTGGTCTGGATTTGACATCTGGTTTTCTTGTCTTTTCAAGGATGGCAGCCATTTTGAAACGGTATTTGGAATACAATCGTTTTATTACCATTGAAGCCTATGATTGTACTCGGCATTATGATTTGCTGGTTACCAATAACCCGATTCATAAGAAGGAACAGACGCCAGTCTATTATTTAAAAAACGACTTGGATATGGAAGATTTGGTAGCGATTCGCCAGTTATTGTTTAGTTAAAGAAGATGGCAAAAAAACTCAATTTTAGGAGAAAAAGAAGTAAAATTTTCTGCAATAAAACGCATATTATCGAGTCTTTTCAACACTTGACAATATGCGTTTGTTTGACTTTAAATTCTTTTTGCTCAGCCTTTTATTTTATATTCTTAGACAAAATTGCTAGAATTACCTCGTTATCATTTGTGTTATCTACTTTAATAAGACCTGTATCAATTCTACTAAATAATGAATTAATAATGATTAGTCTTTCCTCTTTATCAATATTTGTACCAGCATAAGTCAAAGATTGATAAAATCTAGTTAAAGCTGCTTTCTGTTTGTATTCGGTGGCTAAATGATGATTTGACATTACGATTTTTACCAGTATTCTAATTATATAGATAAAGAAAGAAATAACAGAAATAAATACGAATGATTCTGAAAGAAAAGGAATTTCTTTGATGATATCTAAAGAATAATTATGTATAACTGTAATTAATTTTGTCGAAGTAAAAATTAAAGCTAGTACAGTTACAATAAGGATGATAGTCCAATTTCTAGCCTGCTTTATATATTCTGTAGCACGTTTATTCCAGAGTTGTTCGGGTGCCTCCAATGATAGTTTATTCTTATAAGTCTCCTCTAAATGTTCAAGTTTATCTTTCTTTTCCTTTTGCCAACGATTTATTGAGCTTTGAAACTCTTTTAATTCTATGGCCTTATCATCAAATTGTTGTTGAATATCATTGTATCTGTTTTCGATAAAAGAGGTAATTTCTTTATATTGTTCATTAGAATTATCAGAAATTTCTTGTAACTTACTGGTTAATGGATATATAATATTTTTTTCAAAGTCGAATATATTTTCCCTAATATTAGAGAACTGTTTTCTAAGTAAATACAGAGCCGGATAGAATTGGTATGGATAAGAGCTTGAAAAATAATTGCCTATAGAACTTATATTCTTAGAGAGATAGATGTAACTTCTTATCGCTTCTGTAAGATTGTCTGTTGTTTGCTCTATATAGAATGAAACAAAACTCTTTATTTTTCGAATTTCTAAATCTTTATCAATAGGTGAATCAATTGATAGTATGTAAACAAGCTTCCCTTGCTCAGTAGTTTCACGACTACTTGACAAGTTATAATAAAGATAGTTATTTATAGTATCCGTATTTAAGTCGTCAATCTCAGAAAGAAATTTCCTTATGCCATTTATCTTATTATTCATGATTTGCCAATTTGAATAATAATTAGATGGTGCTTTTTCTGAAACAATCTTCCAATAGTCAAAATTAGTTTTTATTACTTTTTCAATTTGATCAAAAGTAAACATCGCTTCACGTTCGTTGAAGTTTATAGTATTGTTACTGTTAATTGTAAATCGAAATAAAATTTTATCATCCAAAAAATTAGATATTTGTTTGCTCGTAAAACTCATCATACTACCAGCCTATTTAGTCGTTTGAAACTTCTTATTTTTAATTAATATCCTAAAATAAGTGCTCTTACCATTTATTGATAAATCTTTTCCGTCATCTCCTTTTCGGAATCCAACAATTTCAAATTGATTTGGATTAAACTTATGAAGAAAAGTTATTGGAACTCCCATAACTCCTCGATAATCATAAGGAATATCTACTGTTTTATTGATATTGATACCGTTGTAATTATCGTAGGTTAAATATTGGTCTTCATTATTTTTATACTTTTTGGTAAGAATAATGTCCTCGTGCCTTTTGAAATTATCTAAATTTGTTAGCCATAAACAGTTATTAGGGGAAACAATTCTTTCACCACGTTCATTTATAGTGGTTTCTGTCCCATAGAGTTCATAGTGGTCTGGAACGATAAATCCAGAAATACCACGTCCCATATTTATCCCCATCCAAACTTTATTGTTTTCTATGAGTTTAAAAGTTTCTTTGTAAGTAATAGCATTAATATTGCCAATGATTAAAAATTGTTTATCATATTGAACAACTTGTGCAAGGAAGTCTCTGAAAAGTGAAAATGGTGGATTTGTTACCACTATATCTGCTTCTTTTAATAGTTTCATACTTTCCTCACTGCGGAAATCACCGTCACCTTTAAAAAATGTCACGTCATTTAGACTGGGAATAATGACCTCTTCTTTTTTCCCAGTGTATTCATAGTAAAAGCCATTTGAAATTTCTGAATTTAAGCTAAATAAATCAAATTGTTGTTCGATATAACAGGATGCAATCAGCTTTTTCAAACCAAGTTCATTAAAATTTTGAGCAAAATATCTATAAAAATTGCTAGTTCTGGGGTCATCACAATTGCAAAATATAATTTTGTTTTTGAAATGTACCTTGTAATGATGTAACTCCCTATCTATATCTTGTAGTTGAGTATAGAACTCATCATTTTTATTTTTTTTTGCCTTTCTTAAAAAATCATTTTCGTTTTTTCTCATTATCTTATTCCATACTCCTTGTTAATTGGTTAAAAATATCGCTTCCCAAAACTTTAAGAGACGTCTTAGCAACATCTAACATTATATTAAACATTTCCTGAGGATTTCAGTGACTTCCATCACCAGTTGTATAGATAGAGGTTGCTTGAAGCATTATTGATTTGTCTTTATTTTTTATAAATTTATTTTTGCACAAATTAGTATTGATTGGCATGCCGTAATTGGCAGCAGTTAGTCTGTCTAAGCGGTTTAGTATTCCTGAGTCATGTTCAAGTATAACAGACCGTCCGTCTGGCCGTATTACAGAGATAGTTTGCGTTAAAAAATTAGAACCTTCTAGAAAAATAATATAAGGGAAGTGTTCCTCGGATAGCATAAAATTTGCTATTTCAGCAATATTTTTATGTGAGCGTTCAATAGCATTTCCGGCAGCCATTAAATCTTGGTCGTTGTTTTTTCCTACTAGTTTACCTGATTTAATATTTTCAATATCTTTTCCTTGATGTTTAGCTTCTGTTACTAGAACTACACGCCAACTGCCTGAATCATCTTTTACCTCAATGATACCGCCGTCAGGAATAATACTTGCATTCTGTGTAAATAAAGTTTTTCCTAAATCTTTATCCAGCTTACTAAGATAATGATTAATCTCCTTTTTACTAACTGATTTTCTAAATCTAAACTCTAACATCGGATATAATTCCTCTAGTTTCGATTTTACTAGATGAGAGATAGTGCCTACGGCAATATCATGAGATTTTGCATCTTCTCCGAATATACCTACTACTCCTCTTGAATCTTTATGTTGGTTAGTTAGACGATTAGATTGATTCTTTTTAGCCATAAAATTCTCCCCTTTTTTATATTTTGAGGTGTTTTTAGTTATTAACAATATTATATCACACTATGAATGGGTATTAAATAATTGCATTATGTAAACTTTTCATATCGTAAATCTTAGCAAAAATACTCTTATTAGCTACTTCTTCATTAAAATAGGTTATTAAATCTAACTTTTGAGGCCTTTTTTGTGAAATTCACACAATCTCCTCACATTTTTTAAAAAATTAAAAAAAGTTGATGAACAGGAAAGCGCTTTATTTTGTATACTAGTAAGTGTAAAGAGGGAACACCTCAAGATCTTTATCAGGAGGACAGCACATGTCACAAGAAAAATACATCATGGCCATTGACCAGGGAACTACAAGTTCTCGTGCCATCATTTTCAACAAAAAAGGGGAAAAGGTTAGCTCGAGTCAAAAAGAGTTTACCCAGATTTTCCCTCAGGCAGGTTGGGTAGAGCACAATGCCAATGAAATTTGGAATTCCGTCCAGTCTGTTATTGCTGGAGCTTTCATCGAAAGTGGTGTGAAACCAAGTCAGATTGAGGCAATCGGGATTACCAACCAACGTGAAACAACGGTCGTTTGGGATAAGAAAACAGGACTTCCTATCTACAATGCTATCGTTTGGCAATCACGTCAGACAGCTCCTCTGGCTGAACAGCTGAAAAGCCAAGGTTATGTGGAAAAATTCCATGAAAAGACTGGTTTGATTATTGATGCTTACTTCTCTGCTACTAAGGTTCGTTGGATTTTGGATCATGTAGAGGGCGCTCAAGAGCGAGCAGAAAAAGGGGAATTGCTCTTTGGTACTATCGATACTTGGTTGGTTTGGAAATTGACTGACGGTGCGGCTCACGTGACGGATTACTCAAATGCAGCTCGTACCATGCTTTATAACATTAAAGAACTCAAATGGGATGATGAGATTTTGGAAATTCTCAACATTCCGAAGGCTATGTTGCCAGAAGTTCGTTCTAACTCTGAAATCTACGGTAAGACAGCGCCATTTCATTTCTATGGTGGAGAAGTCCCAATCTCAGGTATGGCTGGGGACCAACAAGCGGCCCTCTTTGGACAGTTGGCCTTTGAACCAGGTATGGTTAAGAATACTTATGGAACAGGTTCTTTCATTATCATGAATACTGGGGAAGAGATGCAGTTGTCTGAAAACAACCTCTTAACAACCATTGGTTACGGAATCAACGGCAAGGTTTACTATGCCTTGGAAGGTTCTATCTTCATCGCAGGAAGTGCCATTCAGTGGCTTCGTGACGGTCTTCGCATGGTCGAAAATTCACCAGAATCTGAAAAATACGCTCGTGATTCTCACAATGATGATGAAGTTTATGTCGTTCCAGCCTTTACAGGACTAGGAGCACCATACTGGAACCAAAATGCTCGCGGTTCTGTCTTTGGTTTGACTCGTGGAACAAGCAAAGAAGACTTTATCAAGGCAACTCTTCAATCTATTGCTTATCAAGTACGTGATATCATTGACACTATGCAAGTAGATGCGCAGACAGCTATCCAAGTCTTGAAGGTAGATGGTGGTGCAGCCATGAATAACTTCCTCATGCAGTTCCAAGCTGATATTTTAGGTATTGACATTGCACGCGCTAAAAACTTGGAAACAACAGCTCTAGGAGCAGCCTTCCTAGCAGGTTTGTCAGTAGGTTACTGGAAAAACTTGGATGAGTTGAAACTTTTGAACGAGACAGGAGAACTCTTTGAACCATCGATGAACGAATCGCGCAAGGAACAACTCTACAAGGGCTGGAAGAAGGCTGTGAAAGCAACGCAAGTCTTTGCGGAAGTAGACGACTAATACTGGCAGAATAAAGCGATTTATTTAGAAGGTGTGTAAATATGGAATTTTCAAAGAAAACACGTGAATGGTCAATTAAAAAAATGCAGGAACGCACCCTGGATCTCTTGATTATCGGTGGAGGAATCACAGGGGCTGGTGTAGCCTTGCAGGCGGCAGCTAGCGGTCTTGAGACCGGTTTGATTGAAATGCAGGACTTCGCAGAAGGAACATCCAGCCGTTCAACAAAATTGGTTCACGGCGGTCTTCGCTACCTCAAACAATTCGACGTAGAAGTAGTATCAGATACGGTTTCAGAACGTGCAGTAGTACAACAAATTGCTCCACACATTCCAAAACCAGACCCAATGCTCTTACCAGTTTACGATGAAGATGGAGCGACCTTTAGCCTCTTCCGTCTTAAAGTAGCCATGGACTTGTACGACCTCTTGGCAGGTGTCAACAATACACCAGCTGCTAACAAGGTTTTGAGTAAGAATCAAGTCTTGGAACGCCAGCCAAACTTGAAGAAAGAAGGCTTGGTAGGAGGTGGAGTGTATCTTGACTTCCGTAACAACGATGCGCGTCTCGTGATTGAAAACATCAAACGTGCCAACCAAGACGGTGCCCTCATTGCCAACCACGTGAAGGCAGAAGGCTTCCTTTTTGACGAAAGTGGCAAGATTACAGGTGTTGTAGCTCGTGATCTCTTGACAGACCAAGTATTTGAAATCAAGGCCCGTCTGGTTATTAATACAACAGGTCCTTGGAGTGATAAAGTACGTAATTTGTCTAATAAGGGAACGCAATTCTCACAAATGCGCCCAACTAAGGGAGTTCACTTGGTAGTGGATTCAAGCAAAATCAAGGTTTCACAGCCAGTTTACTTTGACACAGGTTTGGGTGACGGTCGTATGGTCTTTGTTCTCCCACGTGAAAACAAGACCTACTTTGGTACAACTGATACAGACTATACAGGTGATTTGGAACATCCAAAAGTGACGCAGGAAGATGTAGATTACCTACTTGGTATTGTCAACAACCGCTTCCCAGAAGCGAATATTACAGTTGCTGACATTGAAAGTAGCTGGGCAGGTCTTCGTCCATTGATTGCAGGGAACAGTGCCTCTGACTATAATGGTGGAAATAACGGTACCATCAGTGATGAAAGCTTTGACAACTTGATTGCGACTGTTGAATCTTATCTCTCCAAAGAAAAAACACGTGAAGATGTTGAGTCTGCTGTCAGCAAGCTTGAAAGTAGCACATCTGAGAAACATTTGGATCCATCTGCAGTTTCTCGTGGGTCTAGCTTGGATCGTGATGACAATGGCCTTTTGACCCTTGCTGGTGGTAAAATCACAGACTACCGTAAGATGGCTGAAGGAGCTATGGAGCGCGTGGTTGACATCCTCAAAGCAGAATTTGACCGTAGCTTTAAACTCATCAACTCTAAGACTTACCCTGTTTCAGGTGGAGAATTGAACCCAGCAAATGTAGACTCAGAAATCGAAGCCTTTGCCCAACTTGGAGTGTCACGTGGTTTGGATAGCAAGGAAGCTCATTACCTAGCAAATCTTTACGGTTCAAATGCACCGAAAGTCTTTGCACTTGCTCATAGTTTGGAACAAGCGCCAGGTCTTAGCCTGGCAGACACCTTGTCCCTTCACTATGCAATGCGCAATGAGTTGGTTCTGAGTCCAGTTGACTTCCTTCTTCGTCGTACTAACCATATGCTCTTTATGCGTGATAGCTTGGATAGTATCGTTGAGCCAGTTTTGGATGAAATGGGACGATTCTATGACTGGACAGAAGAAGAAAAAGCAGCTTACCGTGTTGATGTCGAAGTAGCTCTTGCTAACAACGATTTAGCAGAATTAAAAAATTAAGAAAAAATAAAAGAGGCGGCGGGCAGGGCTCCTAGTCTACCCCTCCTTCTTTTTAATGGAGACAGAAAGATGATGAATGAATTATTTGGAGAATTTTTAGGGACTTTAATCCTGATTCTTCTAGGAAATGGTGTTGTTGCAGGTGTGGTTCTTCCTAAAACCAAGAGCAACAGCTCAGGTTGGATTGTGATTACTATGGGTTGGGGGATTGCAGTTGCGGTTGCAGTATTTGTATCTGGCAAGCTCAGTCCAGCTCATTTAAACCCAGCTGTGACCATTGGTGTGGCCTTGAAAGGTGGTTTGCCTTGGGCATCAGTATTCCCTTATATCCTAGCTCAGTTCGCAGGGGCCATGCTCGGTCAGATTTTGGTTTGGTTGCAATTCAAGCCGCATTATGAGGCAGAAGAAAATGCAGGCAATATCCTGGCAACCTTCAGTACTGGACCAGCCATCAAGGATACTGTATCAAACTTGATTAGTGAAATCCTAGGAACTTTTGTATTGGTATTGACAATCTTTGCTTTGGGACTTTATGACCTTCAAGCAGGAATCGGAACCTTTGCAGTGGGAACGTTGATTGTCGGTATCGGTCTATCACTAGGTGGTACAACAGGTTATGCCTTGAACCCTGCACGTGACCTTGGACCTCGTATCATGCACAGCCTTTTGCCAATTCCAAATAAGGGAGATGGAGACTGGTCTTACGCCTGGATTCCTGTTGTAGGCCCTGTTATCGGAGCAGCCTTGGCAGTGCTTGTATTCTCACTTTTCTAGTTTATACTCTTCGAAAA
>NZ_VMLT01000108.1:0-8963 GCF_013276815.1 Streptococcus sp. 1055
GTTTTGAGGTTGCAGATAAGACTGACGAAGTCAGTCACATATATACGGCAAGGCGACGTTGACGTGGTTTGAAGAGATTTTCGAAGAGTATAAACCTATCTCCCTCTTAGCGGTAAGATATCCTCTGAAATCATGCGCATATAGTCCTCTTTGAGGGCTTTTTTGTATTTGAGTTTTGGTAGTGCCTTGTCTCCGTGAGCTTCCTTATAGGCCAGATAGTCCTGAGACTCAGTGATGGCTTTTTCACCATTTTGCTTGTCTCGTCCGATGCGGTAGTTGTCCACTACGAACTGGAGTTCATCCTCTCCTATCTGCCAATAATCTGCCGTTTCACGAATCTTTTTCTGGGTTCTTAGCTCAATCATCTCATCCAACTTATGGGCTACAGACTGTCCCTGATAGCTCTTGGCATCTGCTTGGACATTCTGCCAGAGTTTGGAGATGAGGTTGGATAACTTGGGATTGGATTTGTTCAAATCTTCGATATAGTTATCTACCAGACTCTTTTCCTTTTTACCAATGAAGTTTTCCCGATTTTCGATCAAGGCTTGGATGAGGGAGAGGATATAGTGATAGTTTATCTCATCTGTGCGGATGGATTCGAGCTCATACTCTATATCTACGAGAAGGCTTTCATCTTCTTGGTCTTCTTTTCTGCGTCTGCGGAGCTCTTCGATAACATTTTGATATTGGCCGGCAAAGTTCTCGATGTCTTCTAGGCTGAGACCAATCTCTCTGAATATGACTTTCTCATCATAGTCCGAATAGACTTGTATAGAAGATAGGAGCTTGTCAAATTCTTGGAAGGCCTTGGCAAAGCGTTTTAATTCTGCATCTGTCGCTGTATCCAAATCAGGCACCTGCTCTGGACTTGGAGCGATGGCTAATAGTTGATGAACCTTCTCAAGAAACTTGGCCTTCTCCTCCTGCCATTCTGGGGCTAAGACACTGGTTTCACCACCATTTGAGTAGAGGCTCAGAGCTTCATCCACCTTTTCTTTAAAACGGCCAGGCGTTTGGAAGGTGACGATTTGGCCGAATTTCTTGCCTTCATCAAAGAGGCGATTGGTTCGTGAAAAGGCCTGAATGATATGCTGTGGTTTCATGGGCTGACGATCCATGAACAGGGTCGATAGGCAAGGGGCATCAAAGCCTGTCAACAAGCGGTCCACAACGATAACCAAGTCCAACTGTTCCTCACGGAAGGCAAAGCGTTCTTTCTTACGGGCCAGACGGTCGTTGAGGTCACTATTGTAGGAAGCAATTGTTGCTAGGCTAAAGTGGGTACCAAACATGGCATTGTAGTCTTCTAGGCTCTCCTCCATGTAGGCTTGGTTGACATAGGAGTTTGCTTCATTTTCTGTCACAGAGTAAGTAATGGCAACCTTAGGGAAGTCTGGCAAAACCTTTTTAACATTTTCCGAAATGCTTAGAGACTTCTCTCCATTTTTGACTTGCTTAATCAGGTTATAATAGGCCTGCGCACGGACAATGCTTTTGACAGTCAAAATGGCTTCATAGGTTTTTCCTACCCCATTTTGGAAACCGAGTTTGCGTCTTGAGCGATTGAGAATAGCATCTAAAACGGCAAGCATATGTCCTTCGTCATCATAACGCTCCTCGTCAATCTCATCTTCTGCCCAACCAGGCATGGTCGTCTGATACTCCACATTAAAACCAAGAACCGCCTTGTCATGGATGGCTTCTTTGACGGTATATTGATGGAGGCAGTCACCGTACTGCTCTTCGGTCGTCTGAGCAAGGTCTCCTTTTTGTTCACGTTTATTTTCTGTAAAGATAGGAGTTCCTGTAAACCCATACCAGAGAGAATTTATAAAGAAGTGCTCTAGGTGGCGTTGGCGTTCAGGAGTCACTGCGCGATGGCATTCATCGACGACAAAGGCTAGTTTGAGTTGCTTGATACGATTGTAGACCTTTTGGTGACGGCCTTCATCAAACTGACGAATCATGGCATTGATTTTCTGGATGGTCGTCACAACGACACGGCGGTCATCAGAAGCTAGATTTTTAACCAATTCCTGTGTATCATCGGTCTCGTCGATATCGATCATGTCATTCTCTGCGTAAGACTGAAACGAACTGGTCGTCTGCTGGTCAAGGTCTGTCCTATCAATCACAAAGATTGTCTTTTCGATAGATGGAATCTGGAGCAGATTGCGCGAAACCTTATAGGAGGTCAGGGTCTTTCCTGAACCAGTCGTATGCCAAATATAGCCCGACTGGCGCTTGCGACTGGCTTCACGGATAGCCTCAATGGCATGTACTTGATAGGGACGCAATAAAATCAAGGCCTTCTTGTCATCATCGATGACAGAATACTGCATGACCATCTCGTGGGCTCTCGGTATCGACAAGACAGACTCTGCAAAGTCAAATAGCTGGGGTTGGGGGCTATTTTCACTATCCACCCACTTGGTCAAGAAGCGTTCATTTAGCTTGTTGGCTTTGGCAGCTGCGATGTAGCGAGTGTCTGTGACATTAGAGACGACAAACATCTGAAGACTTGAAAAAATACCTCTGAACTGTCCTTCTTGGTCGTATTTCTTAATCTGACGGAAGGCATCCATATAAGGATGAGAACGGCTTTTCAGTTCGATTTGAATCATAGGCAGACCATTGATTAGCAAAGTCACATCCCCACGACGCTGGCGAATCCCTTCTCCGCCTGTGATGACTTGGTTGACAACCTCATAGCTGGATTTGCCACCAGCGACATTGTTTCTCCACAAGACTTCCAAGCGAATGGTGCCTAAACTAGCATCTTCACGTTGAACCTGCACCTTGGCAATGCCATTTTCCCCTGCTATCCACTTGGCTGCTTCGTAGAAGTTGACGAAATTGAGCTGGTTTTTAATTTGATTTTTCTCTGAATTTGTAAGGGGATGGTCTTGCAAAATGCGGACATTATTGGCTTCCAGCTTGGCAAAAAAGTTTCCCCATAGGAGGTCTTCTGTATTTAACTCAGGTCGATACACCCATTGACTTTCTCCCTTTGTCAACTGGTTGATCAAATCTCGCTCTATAGCCAATTCCTGTTTGGTTTTGGCTTTACCTGCTACAGGGATAGCAGTCTCATCTTTGGGAGAGAGTCTCTGGCTGATATGGAAATCCTGCAAGGCGGCTTGATTGAGATATTGCAATTTTTTGAGAAGATCTTGCTCCGTCCCTTTAATGGCTTGATAGGCTGCCGTCAAGTCTTTATCTGCATCTAGGTAGTGATGGGGATTCTTCTTTATTTGAATATAACCCTGCACTAAATCTTCTAAACGTCTCAGCTGAATAGCAAGCTGGTTCTGGAGTTCCTGAGAATTGCTTCCAGATGCTCCTTTCTGGTTGATAGCTTCTAGGTATTCTACGATGGCAGTATAACTAGGCTGTAACTCAGGTGCTGAAACGATGAGTTCTTGCTCTAATTCTTTTGATAAGGTGTAAGCCATGTTCATACCCCATTTCTACAACGCAAAAAGCCTACCAAAAAGATTGGCAGGTTTTGAAAATGGGTATGAAAACGCAAGTTTATATATATATATATGCAAGCTAGTTATTTGCTTAAATCTGAAAACCATAGGGACTCTTCCTTTTCATTCATCCAAGGCGTTGCGGCATCGAAAAAACAGCGCCTTTACTTCCTTCTATTGTATCATAAAAGACTCCTTGGGAAAAGATTTCCCATGCTTTTATCTCTATTTCAGAGTAAAGGTAGTTTCTTTCTTAAATTTTCAATCTATCTATAGACTAAAAGATCTTTTTAGTTTAGAATAGTAATATAAACTATTTTTGTATCATGATAACTTAGAATAATTCATAATTTTTTAATAAAAATAAAAAATATAAATAGGAGAATTTATAATGTGTAAAGTCTATAAATATAGCGAACTATACTCAACAGATTTTATGTCTTATTTTGACAATAAAAAAGAAGTAATATCAGACATTGAACTTCAATCAGATGAATATAGTATAGATATTGATAAAATTATTGCTGAATTAGGAATTGAGGTTATAGAAACATACTTCGATTCGCATTCTGGAAAATATGATGCTGACACTAAAAAAATGTATGTTAATATTTTGGAACCGCTACAGCGTCAACGATTTACTAAGTCTCATGAATTAGGCCATTTTGTGTTAAAACATGAAGGAATTTCTGAACGTGAACAAACACCAGTAGCGAATGCTAAAGAAAGAGCTGCTAACCAGTTTGCAGCAGAACTACTAATGCCGCAAAAGTTAATCATAAAAGCAATCGATAGAATGGCAATAGATTATTCTATGACCTGGGAGGAATTAGATACTTTAAATGATGAAATTATTATTACTTATCTTGCTGAAAAATTAAATGTGTCCAATCCGGCTATGAAATATAGACTTATTAATTTGGGTGTATTGTCCATTTAAGGAGAATTTTATGAAAATTTAGGGACCTATTATTCATCCCCTGAAGAAATAAAAAATCAACTGAATTCAAAAATCTTTAATGATTTTAAAATAGTAATAAATATAATTGGAATAAACCAACCTCAGGAAGATTTAACACCAATTTACAAAATTCAAAATCTAGAACTCTCATCAACAAATAAAAACTCTAAATTGCAAGATGAAATCGATGATATCAATAAATATTTATTAAGTGCAGGTACGGGATTAGGATATAAAGATGAAAAAAATTCATGGAGTTTATTTTACTTAATAAAAGAAATGATTACATCGTTTCAAAGACAAGGCTATAATTACTATAGGGGACAAAGAGAAGATTGGGAAACAGTACCAGGGATATTTAGAAATTTACAAAATAGTGAAGGAAATAAATACTGTAACACTTTTGAATCTCTTTATCTAAATATCTCTAGAGAATTTCCTGATGAAGTTAAATATGTCCCTTTAAATCAAGAAATGTTAGATATCCGAGCTGATGAATTAGCTATCTTACAACATTATGGTTTGCCAACAAGTCTACTAGATATTTCCGAAAATCCATTCATAGCCATGTTGTTTATGTTAGGTTTTGGGAAAATAAAAAATCCTCAGTTAGAGTTCTATAAAATTGACTCCAGCAATGATAGTGAGAATGGAATAATTTCTTTAGTTCATAAGAAAATTACAAATAAGAGAATACGGGCACAAAAAGGTGCTTTTATAAATTTTGATAAACTTATTAAATTTATAAATTTTAAAAAAAAATGAAATAGAATTAGAAAATTATAAACCTATCGATAGAATTATTCTAAATATCAAATTTAATATAGAGGCCTCTATTAAGTCTTTAAAAAATCAGCAAAGCTCTAATCATACTAAGCCAGAAGATGATCTATCTTCTAAAAATTTAGACGGAGTAATTAAATTTTTAGAAGGAAAGTCTGTCAAATCAGGTTCTGATAAAAATAATCAAGAGGAAAGAATTTCTGGCGACTACTATGAATTAATTCAAAGAGAACTTTTACGAAAGTTAAAAGAGTACAATTATGAAACAAATGCCTTATTTCCAGATTTTTCAGACTATTTGATTTATAAATCTAAAGAATTCGAATTAAAAGATGATAAAAAATCTAATAGAGCGGTACTTAATGAATTAAAAAAAAATTCAAATAACCTGCCTTATCATAAAAGCAAAAAGAATAGAAAAGGTAAATATAGAATCACAAGAGTCTGGAGAAAAAGTCTTTGAAATCAAAAAAACGCATAATATCAAGAATTATACAACCTTGATATTATGTGTTTTATTGTAGAAAGATTTACTTCATTTTCTCCTGAAATTGAGTTTTTCCCAGCATCCTTGTGTATTATTCTTGTACTTCTTTCTGGGCGGCCTTGCCTTGGTCGAGAAGGGCTTGGACAATTTTCTCATCGCGTAGTTTGACAGAATCGTTGATCATTTCTGCGGACTTGACGATGGTTGTTTCTAGTTGGGCACGTTTCTGGCGTCCCAATTCAATAGCTGCGACGATACCTTGGTTTTGAGCGACCAGACTTTCAGCCAATTTGGTAACAGACTCAACAGCGACTGTCGGGCTTTGGGCAATTCTTTCCATCTGCGGAATCACTTCCTTGCTGGTCTCAGCTAGCATCTGAAGGGCAGCATTATTGGCATTGACAATGGCATCTGCCACGACACCTGATTTCATGGATTGTTGCAAAATACCCAGTTGGGCAATGGAAAGTTTCATTGTCGGAATCGTATTACGACGAAGCATTCCCAATTTTTGGCGCATATCAGATGACACCTTCACAAGATTTCGCATCTGAGGTGTTGTTGCCCAGGCAACATAGAGACGGCTGACATACTCAGTATGTTGTTGTTCAAGGGTATTGACCACTTCAGCCATGCGGGCCAATTCTTGTGACTTGGTTTGGTATTCTACCGTACTTGTATCGAGTTGGTCAGCTTGAGCTTTCAGTTCTGCAGCGCGCTTGCCAGCTTCTGTCTGGCTGGCTTCGATAAAGGAAATCACTCCCACTAGATTTTCAATGGATTTGGTATTGTCCTCAATCAACATCTCAGCAGAGACGATATTTCGAGCTAGCACATCTTCTTGCTTGACCACTGCGGCAGCCATGCCATCGAGCTTTTGCTCTACTGTTTTTGAGTCAAAGTAAAATTCCTGTAGGGTATTCTTGCTCTTGTTAAACAATCGTTGCAAAAAGTTTGGCTTTTCTTCTAACTCAGCAATTTCAGCGTTCTTGTATTTGACTACAAAGCCTTGCAACTCACGGTTGGTATTCTTGAGAAGATCATCCACTTGGGGAATCTGCAGTTTCTTTTGTTCTGACAAGATACGGTTGACCGTATTGTTCACACCTTCTACAGCAGATTGTCCAAAATCCAAAAGAGCATTTTGATTGGTGACAAACTGGTCTACCAACTGGGGCACGTGCGCCTTAATCCCTTCTTGTTGCTCAGGGCTCAGCTTCTCAAGGAAGGTCAAGGTCTTGTCTGAGCCAGTATTGGTCTCGATGATTTGGGTTGTCTTATCCACCTTAGCTACCGTATTATTGGCAATCTGGTCAATATCAAAATTAAATTCTGTCATGGTTACTCCTTTGTTTCTAACCTATTCTTTACGATCTTTTTCTAGGATACGCAAACTAATATCAAAATCACGCATATCTGTTTCATTGAGTTCTCTCAACACCTGGTCCAGCTCAAGGTCAAATTGTTCGATAGCTGATTTAGCTTGCTGTAAACGTTCTTCTGCTCGATTATAGTTTTTAGGATTGGCCTTAATCTTTAAATAGCCTTCTAAAATCGTTTTGAATTTCTCCATCTTCAAACTATGAATGGCCGTCAATTCTTCCTTATCCCCCTCGGCAGAGGTGGCAATCTTGTCTAAAATAGCCTGATGGTCAACGGCAATATTATCCAAGGTCTGAGACAATTCTGGAGCTAGTTCCTCTGGCTCCGCATTTTCAAGTTCTACCTGACTTTCTCTATCCAAACGTTCTAGCTGAACATCGATGTTTGCCCTTACTGTACGAACCTTTTTGTCAATACGGTTGTAGATATCAGCATCGATATAGGACTTGAGACGATCCGCCTCCTGATGGATTTCCCTCAGTTCGATCAATACTTGATTGGCCAGACTCTTATAGGAATCTGAACCTTTTTCTACTAAAGTTCCCTCCAATTGCTGAATATCCTTGTCCGCCTGACGAATACGAGCTTTTAAAAGCTCAATCCGATCGTCGAGAGAACGATCCTGCAAAAGAGGATAGCGCCAACGTTTATAGAGACGATAACCACCATAGCCTAGCAGTACACAAGCCGCAAGCGGAAGAGCATATTGGACCAACAGGCCTAATAAGAACAAGAAGCCCCAAAAATAGAGACAACCTTTCCAAAAACCATTACCTAATTTCATAAACATTCCTTATTTTCAATTTATAAGTCTATTTTAGCACAAAAGACAAAAATGAGGGCGGAAATCCCCTATAAAAGAGTTGATTTCTTTGCTGTAGAATGGAGGCTAGTAGCGCGTGTGCTAATTTCAGTGGAGCGGACTCAAACCACAGGATTCAGTGTTATAAGATTGCGGAATGACCTCTGAGGAATATCAAAACAAAAGCTTGAAATATTGGGTGTTATATGTTAGAATGAACTTACAATGTGAGTAAAGTTACAGCATATGTAACTAAAAAGCCCCACCGTGCCACCGATGGTTTTTTTTTGCTACCCTCTTAAAGGGTTAACCATTACTTCTTACGTTTCTTAAGCCATAACTTGAAAAGCTCAGATAACACGTTAATAAGTAACAGAGCTAGAAACACTGTGAGTAAAGTTTCTAACATCGGCAACACCTCCCTTCATTAAATTGAGGGGGCTAAAATATAGTAGATTGAAACTAGAATAGTACATCTGGATTTCTAAAATATTACTAGAAATTGATTTGATTGTCCTGATTGATTTGTCCTATTTTTATTTTATTTCTCTATATTATATCATCAAGATCACGTAATTCCCAAACAAAAACGCCTTTATGTGTATGTACTGATGTACTGATCCCAAAAAGTTAGACAATTAATTTAAGCAAAGGATTTAGTTCTGTATTGCACAGGGCTAAGTCCTTTTAGTTTTACCTTAATTCGTTTATTGTTGCAGTAATCAATATAGTCTACAATAGCTTGTTCCAATTGATTAAGCGATTGAAACGACTTCTCATAACCGTAAAACATTTCCGATTTCAGAATCCCAAAGAAGGACTCCATCATACCATTGTCTGGGCTGTTACCCTTACGTGACATAGATGGTTGGATTCCCTTATTCTTTAAAAAATGACGATAGAAATCGTGTTGGTATTGCCATCCTTGGTCACTATGGAGAATTGTATTTTCGTAATGGTTCTCTGTAAAGACTTGTTCTAGCATAGCTTTCATTTGTACTAAGTTCGGCAAATAGGAGATAATTTCACTGTTAAAGCCATCTAAAACTGGTAATATAGTTGCTTAGT